>CAYHUI010000006.1:0-37076 GCA_964360175.1 Candidatus Woesearchaeota archaeon | reverse complement strand
ACACTACCATCTTTATCCCAGCCTTTTTTAAGCAAAACTTTTTTAACAGCATCTTTGCTAAAACCTTTATTAAGAGATACTTGTATATAATTAACTAAAACTAATTCGTCCCTTTTATTTTTAAACAAAAGTTTTTCTTTACCTATTCTTAATTTTCTAAATCCACCGTCGATACCAGAAATTATAAATTTAACTTTAGGGAAAATACTGAAAAATTCTATAGTTTTTTTAGTAAAAGTTTTTAGAGAGATTAAGTTTAAATAGTTTTTTACTTTTATATTAAATAAGAATTAAGATGACTGAAATAATGGATTTTGTGGATGAAATGAACAACATAATAGGTCGAGATACGCGTGAAAATATTAAAACAAGAAAATTAAATTATCGTATTGTTCATATTTGGGTGTTCAATAAAGAACATAAATTAATGGTATGTAGAAGACCTTTAAACAGAAAAAATTATCTTGGATTATGGACCTCCTCTGCCGGTGGTCATGTAAAAGCAGGAGAGAATTATAAAGAAGCTGCTGAAAGAGAGGTTAAAGAAGAATTAGGTATAGAAACTGATTTAAAGCACGCTTTTACTTTTAATTATATTCATCCTAGAGGAAGTTATGTTTTTATTGATCTTTGGACTTCATATAATTCCTTGAAGTTAAATAAAATTAATTTAGATAAAAATGAAATCGAAGAAATAAAATTTCTTTCTGTAGAAGAACTATCAAAAGAGGTGGAAGAAAAACCAGAATTATTTAACCCACAATTTATTAGATTGATTAAAAAATGGATCTCCCACCAAAAAGAAAAATAATTATTGTAGAAGGTGTAACAAATGCCGGTAAAAGTACAGCAGTTGATATTTTAAACAGACAAATACCTGGTGCAACACAAATAAAATTTAGCGATTATTATCATAAAAGTTTGCAAAGAGCCGCAGGTGAAGTTTTCACTGAATTCTCCGAAGCGAGTCCTGAAATAACTGATCAAGTTATCAGATCCAACAAAGAAAGGTATCAATATACTTTGCAATTAATCAGAAATTCCCCCCTTGATGACTACTTGATTGAGAGATTACATTTTACAGATTATGTTTATCTGTCTTTATTAGCTAATAAAATTAATCCAGAAATGTTTAGGGATACCGAAGATCAGCTAAATCAACTTGAAGCTTTAGTATTACTTCTTACGTTAAATGATGAAACACTGCTACGAAGATCCGAAGAAACACTGTCGCATAGGACTAGAAGAAAAGGTCCTTCTTTCGGAATTCCCTTGCATATTTTATCCTATGAAAGTAACAGAAGAAAAAGGGACTTATATTTGGAATTCTATGAAAAAAGTTCGGTAAGGAAAAAAATGCTTGTTGATACTTCAAGAATGGATTATGTTGGATTAACAAATAGTATTAGAAATATAATCACTAAAAAGTAATCAAAAGATTTATATATGGGTTTTACTTTATTTAGAGAAAATGATTGGGGGACTTGAAAATTTAATTGAATCTGGAAAGAATCTTATTAGTAAAACTAGTGATAAAGCTAGATATTTTTTGTTTGGATCTATCTTATTTGGTTTTTTAGGTTTATTATATGATACTGTAAAAGCTCAATCTATTTCAAGTGCTACTATTTCCGGTAATGTTAAAGAAGTTGTATCAAATACAGCTTTAAGTAATATTTTGGTTGGTTTAAAAGATTTAGATGGCAATATAATATGTCTAGATACTACTGATGCTAATGGAAATTACAGTTTAGACTGTGCTGTTGGTGTTGAAGAAAATAAACCTGATAATGGAAAGAATAAGAATATGTTAATTAGTTATCCCAATCCATTTAGCACTAGAACTAATATAAGGTTAAGTTTATCTGAAGAATCGAATGTAAATTTAAGTGTATATGACTTATTAGGAAGAGAAGTTGAAAATTTAGTTGATGGCAATTTAAAAAATGGCATTTATAATGTTGAATTTACCAATAAAGATTTAAGTTCCGGTGTTTATTTCATCAGATTAAAATCAAATAATTATGAAGAAACCAGAAAAATCGTATTGATAAAAGGTGCTAATAGTTTTAGTGGATTTACTAGTTCTAATATTCAAGAATCTGATAATACTAATTTAACTTTAAGTTTAGCTAATTATGATTTCTTTGTAACAGATAGTTTACGAAACTGGTATAATTACATAGAACGAATTGACATAAGTAATGGAAATAATTTAACTAAAAATGTAGAGATGATTGCAACAGATTGGGATAGTGTAAACAATGTTACATTTTTACAGGTATTTAAAGCATTAACTGCTACTGTTGATACAAGTTTTTCTCAAATTGCTAATACATATTGGCGTGATGTTGATATTCCAATTCCAGTAAATCTAGATTCTGTTAATGCTCCTGATAGCTTTGCTGTTGGTGTAGATAGCGGATTAACTTCATGGGAAAATTTATCTGGAAGAAATTGGTTTAATGTAATTTACTGTTGTAGCTTGCCAGATAGTTTTGGTATTGATGTTAAATATGATTCATTAACCCCCCCAATTGGAGGACTTTGGGGGGTGGATAAAGCTGGATGGGAAGGTAGTTGTGGTTATATAATACATGGTTATATAACAATAGATACTATAAATATTAATACTATTGGGGTACAAATGATAACTGCACATGAAAGTGGTCATGGATTTGGATTTTATCATCCAAATGAATGGGTAAGTGGGGATAATGATTTTGCATGGTATACAATGAGAACTTCTGGAAGTAATTCAATATATCCCCATCCATTTGAAGGTAAAGCTTTACAAATACTTTATGGTTTTGATAACAGATGTACTAATATGGGTCCTTATAGGGATGATTGGGTTGCTTGGATTACATTAATTAAAAAAGAAGAAGATTACTGGACTACTACTGATATGAATGGAGATAATTGTAAATTTAAATTTGAATCTAATTAGATGTATTAGTTTTTATATATCAGATAAAAATGAGCAGACTTGAAACATTAACACAAAAAAATCATAGAAGTAATTTTCCTATCATAGGATTTGGAACTTCATTAGTTATAGGTGGTTTATTAACATATCTCGGTGTTGTGAAAGCTAATCCTTATCCTGTAACTAATAATTCTGATTGTTATTTTGGAACTGTAACACAAAATATTATTGGGGATAGCTTACCAAATATCGAAGCTAAAATAAGAAATGTAACTCAAGGTCAAGAATATAATGATACTACTGATGCAAATGGATATTATAATATGTGTACAGTTGGTATTGATGAGGAAAATCCTGATAAGATAGCAATATTGGGTTTTAAAACTTATCCTAATCCTTTTAGTAATAATACAAGGTTTGATTTAAAATTACCAGGAAAAGGAGAAGTTAGTTTAAATATTTATGATGTTTCAGGAAGATTAGTAAAAACTTTAGTTAATACTGAGTTAAATCCGGGGAGTCATAAATATGTTTGGGATGGTAAAGATAATAATGATGGAGAAGTAAGTAATGGAAATTATTTTTATAGGCTTACTGTTAAAGGTAAAACTGTTAATGGTAAATTAACACATATTGAATCAGCTAATAGTAATCCTAGTTTAGATAATTTAGTTGTTAATCCTAATGAAAGTAATTTAATTATTAAACCTTATAAAAATAATGTTGTTTCAAGTTTAGCAGACTCTCTTATTTTTTCTTTAGCAGATACTTTAAGATTTTATTCTTGGATAGAATCTAATCCATCTGTTGGAGAAAATAATAGGATTATGATGAGTTTAGATCGAGATTCTTTAACTTTAAGAGATAAACTAGAACATTTGAAATATACTTATGGATTATTAGATACGGATTTTGTTTTTAATGAGAATAGATTAGTTAGATGGGACGATGCAGATTTACAAATTACTATAGATCCAAATGCAATAGCAGCTGTTCCTTATGATACTTTAGTTCCGATATTAATTGATCAATCAGAATTTAACTGGGAAAATGGTAGTTCAGATATTCTTACAACAAATGATAGTTTACCTGGAGGTGTGGGAATTTCGTTTGAATATCCGGATTCTCTTCCTGGGATGTGGGGAGCTACAGTAATTAATGAATGGAGAACCAATCCTTTACGTCCAAAACATGTTACAATAGAAATAAGTAAAAGACTTTTAGAGCAATATGGATCATTTCCAGATTTTGTATTACATGTTTTTGGTCATGAGATAGGACATGCTTTAGGATTTTGGAGACATGGTTTATACCTTAATGAAATCATGAGTTTAGGGGGAGCAAGAGAACCTTCGGGGCAAGAAAGAAGAATTCTTTTTGAATTATATACATTAATAAAACCAGGTGACTTTATGGGACCTTATAGATATAGAGGAGATTCAAATCCAGGTCCTACCTCATCTTCTGTAGTAGACCACGAAAAACTTCTAAGAGAGTGTCCACCAGATTTAAAATTTAAGAATCTTCCAGAGAATCATTAAAACTAAATATATTCTTTTTTCTTTAAAACATAATAAATAGCTATTAACACTACTACAATTAATAAATTAAGTAATCCAAAGAAAGGTACTGGAACATCTTTAAGTAATGTACATTGTTCTATTTCTGTTGAGGTAGTAGTTCTACCCTGTGGATCAGTTACTCTAATTTCTACATTTACAGTTCCGTATTGATCTTCTGTATCAGTATCTTCTACACAATCTCCATATATTTTAGTTGTACTTGAACCATCTTCAAAATCTATTCTTGTACCACACAAACAACAATTAGCACAACTACCAGCTGATCCAAGATTATCTACACATTCTAGACCTTGTGATGTACATTGTTGTTCACATTTTGCATTAGGGTTAAGGTCAGAACAAACAGTTTCTCCATTATAAGGAGTACTTTTTACTTCTAAGATATTTGATTCTACTGGAAGAGCTGCGGGGATAGTAACTTTAAATTGATAATCTGGATAATTATTTGGAGGATTATCGCTTTGATCATTTGCATCATCAAACCATTTAGCATTCCATGTATAAGAAGCTAAATCATTGGTAAATGTAAGTGTTAAAGGTAGACCAAGACTACCTGGATTATCTATAGATTGACGGTTACTACCATCCTTATCCCAATATGTTAAAGTAACCTGTTGATTATTACAAGCAATAGCACTATTACCCGTTACATTCATAAAAACTGGAGTATCATCATTTACTTGTAAATCATCATTTGGATTATTACCATCTAAAGAAAAGTAAGCAGCAGTTAAGGAACATATTAATTCTGGAAATTTACATTCTACACCATTCCATTGCTGACCAGGAGGACATACACAAGTATTAGTACCACCACAAATTAAACTAGTACCAGCACAACAATCTTCAGTAGTAGTACAACTCCCTCCCTCTGAAGAACATGCTAATGAACTAAATGTAAAACTACCATCAATTTGTTGTTTATTAGCAACAAGATTATTATAACCGCTGTCAGAATATAAACTTACTTTATTAGAAGTAACTGTATCTCCTAAACAATCTTGTGCAATTTGAGGTATTGTCCAAGGTGTACAAACTATATTACGAAATTGAAAGAAAAGAAATCGACTAGTTACAATTCTACAAGTTGAAGTTATTCCTATCATATCATCATTTCCTGTTAAATTTAAACCAATATTACAAATAGTAGTATCTGTATTAGAAGCATCTATTTGAATATATGATGGATTAGGACAATTATCTTTATTGTAATCTGCTAGAATATTAATTTGCTCTCCTGTTTCACAATTAGGATCATTTAAATTACAATTGGAAGTAATACTATAAGAATTTATTGTACATTCTTGAACAGGAGTTCTTGAAATACAAACACCAGCACCATTACATTCACAAGGAGGAGTAGTACAACCTATAGTATTATCACATCTTCCAGAATCTTGTTGTCCTTGATTTAAAGGAGGATAAACACAATTTCCATTACTACAACTACCAGGCAATCCATAACATACTGGAGGATTATTACAAGATTGGATATTACCCCATTCTAAACATGAATCAGCGTCATAATATCCACATGTTTGATAACCACTACCCGAACATCTTCTGCTACCAGCAGGAGAACATTCATCAGTACAAGATGGTGGTTGTGCACAATTAGTTCCAGCAGTGTCACAAAAACCACTACAACTTGCTCCACCTGTACAAGATCCGTAGGAATAACCATCTGGACATTGTTCAAAAGGGCCTGGATATTCACCACAACAAGCTTTTGGAGATTCCATTGGAGGGAAACATGAATAACTACAAGAACAAGAAGGTGGAGCATTAACATTATTAATATTAATTAAAAATAAAGAACTTGTAAAAACGATTAGAAATAAAAATTTATTTAATTTCACTCTATCACCTTTTTTATTATTATTTATTGATTTTATTTACAAAAATAAAAAGAAGTTTGTATATATAAAATTTTTGGTTATTTAGATTAATTTATGTTTAGAAAAATTTAAAAACAAATAAAACTTCTAAAATTTAGATAGATAAAATCATATTAAAAATGAAAATAGAAAATATAAATATAGAATGGTTAGGACATGCTAGTTTTAAAATTTCTAATAGTAAAATAATTTATATTGATCCATGGAAAATAAAAAACAATGATAAGGCTGATCTAATTTTGATTACACATGAACATTATGATCATTTTAGTTTAGCAGATATACAAAAATTAATTGGTGATAATACAATAATAGTAGCTCCAGAATATGCTGCTCCTAAAATTATTGGTAATGTTAAAACAATAAGACCAAGAGAAAAATTAAATATAAAAGGGATAGAAATAGAAGCAGTTAGAGCATATAATATAAATAAAAAATTTCATCCTATAGAAAAGGATTATATTGGTTATATAATAAATTTAGATAATACTAAAGTTTATCATTCAGGAGATACTGATTTAATACCAGAAATGAGATCAATAAAAACAGATATAGCTTTATTACCAGTTGGAGGAACTTATACAATGACAGCAGAAGAAGCAGCTAATGCAGCTAATATAATTAATCCTAAAGTTGCAATACCTATGCATTTTGGAGATATTATAGGAACTAGAGAAGATGCAGAGAAATTTAAAAGTTTATGTAAATGTAAAGTAGAAATATTATAAATTCTTATGGAAAATAAAAATATATCAAAAGTTATAAAAATAGTCAAAAAAGAAGTTAAAAAATTTGAAACTCCGGTAGCAACTGATATAGCAAATAAATCAAAAGATCCATTTAAAGTTTTAATTTCATGTTTGTTAAGTTTAAGAACTAAAGATAAGGTAACAGCAACTGCATCAAAAAAATTATTTAGTAAAGCTTATACACCTAAAAAAATTTTAAGTTTAAAAACTTCTGAAATTAAAAAATTAATTTATCCAGTTGGTTTTTATAAAACAAAAGCTAAACGCATTAAAGAAATTTGTAAAGTTCTTATTGAAAAATATAATGGGAAAGTTCCGGATAATATGGAAGAGTTATTAAAATTAAAAGGTGTAGGAAGAAAAACAGCTAATATAGTTTTAACTTATGGATATAATAAAAATTATTCTATAGCTGTAGACACACATGTTCATAAAATTGCAAATAGACTTGGTTGGGTAAAAACTAAAACTCCTAATGAAACTGAACTAGCTTTAATTAGAATAATACCAAAAAAATATTGGCCTATAGTTAATGATACTTTTGTTACATTTGGTCAAAATATTTGTGTTCCTATATCTCCTTTTTGTAGCAAATGTCCTGTTAGAAATTATTGTAAAAGAATTAATATTGTAAGAAGTAGATAAAATGACTAAAGAATTATTAAATTTATATGAACTTAGAAAAGATAGAATAAAACAAAGATTAAAAGATTTTGAAGAAGTTTTTAATAAAGATGATAAAAAAATATTTGCAGAATTATGTTTTTGTTTATTAACACCACAATCTAAAGCAAGAATATGTGATATAGCAATTTTAGATTTAGTAAAATCTAATGTTTTATTTACAGGTAATCAAGAAGATATTGTTAAATATCTAAAAAATGTAAGATTTGAAAACAACAAAGCAAAATATATTTTAGAAGCAAGAAACTTTTTTACAAAAAATAATAATTTATTAATAAAAGAAAAATTAAATGGTAATGCATTTGAATTAAGAGAATTTTTAGTAAAAAATATTAAAGGTTTAGGGTATAAAGAAAGTGGGCATTTTTTGCGCAATGTTGGTTTTAAAAATTTAGCAATTCTAGATAGACATATTTTAAAAAACTTAAAAGAGTTAAATATAATAAAAGAAATACCAAAAACCTTAACAAGAAAAAAATATTTAGAGATAGAAGAGAAAATGAAAGCTTATTCTGATAAAATTAAAATTCCAATAGATGAATTAGACTTACTATTATGGTCCAAAGAAACAGGAGAAATATTTAAATAGTATAAAAATATAAAAAATTAGATTAGAAAGAGGATTAAATATGAATAAATTATTTTTGATATTAATATTTTCTAGTTTAATTTTTATAGCAGGATGCACTCAAACCAAACAAGAACCAATACTAAAACCTAATGTACAACCTCAAGATACTATTGAAATAACAGCTACTGGATTTACGCCAGCAAAATTAACTATTAATTCAGGAAAAACAATTACTTTTATTAATAAAGATTCTAAATCTCATTGGCCTGCCTCTGGTATTCATCCAACCCATACTTTATATCCAGAAAGTGGAGGTTGTATAGGAAGTAAGTTTGATGTGTGCAAAGGTTTATCGGAAGGAGAAACTTTTTCCTTCACTTTTAATCATAAAGGAAATTGGCCTTATCACGATCATTTAAATCCTTCTCTTAAAGGATCGATTGAAGTTATTTAAAAATTATGAAAAAAGAATTTATTGGTATAAGCACATTTATATTAAGGATTGGATTAGCTATTGTATTTTTATATTTCGGATTAGATAAATTTATTAACTTAGAAGCCAATATTAACATAATAAAATCAATTGGTTTTATTCCTATCAATATTAAATTTTTTACAATATTTTTTAGTGTAATTGAAATTTTAGTTGCTTCTTTTTTGATTTTAGGTTTATTTACAAGAATAACTGCAATAGTAGCATCATTAATGATATTAACAATATTTTTAACATTTTGGTTTTTATTTAATGATTTGATAATCAGAGATATTGGTTTGTTAGCAGCAGCTGTATCTTTAGCTATAACTGGAAGCGATGTTATAAGTATAGATAAAATTATAAAGAATACAAGGATAATAAATAGTTAAAATGGATGAAGAAAATAAACAAGGAGAAGCAAAACCAGAGGAAAAATTAAGCAAGCATGAATTAAAAAAATTAAAAAGACAACAAAGAGACGAACAAAGAAATTTAGAAAGAGAAAAATATTTTAAAGAGCAACGTAAAAAAAATATTTTTAAATATAGTTTAATTTTTATTAGTTTAATTATAATAATTTATTTTGGATTTAAATTTTTTAGCAATATAGAAATAGAAAAACCTTATTCTAACGGACAAGTTCACTGGCATGCAGCTTTAAATATAGAAGCTTGTGGTGATAAAGTTGATTTACCAAAAGCAGATCCAATCACTTCACTACATGGTCAACCTTTTTTAGGAACACCTTTATTACATACGCATGATGATGCTAAAATACATATAGAAGGTGTAGTAAATAAAGCAGAGGATATTACTTTAGGAAGATTTTTTGATGTTATTAAAGTAGATTTTAGTAATGATAAGATTATGGATCATAAAAATGGCGATTTATGCAATGATAAACCAGGAGAACTAAAAATTTCTATTAATGGTATAGAAAACCTTGATCCTAGAAATCATGCTATCAGTGATGGAGATTCTATAAATATTAAATTTGAATAATGGTAAAATTGAAATTTAAAAGAAATAAGAATTATTTAACTGATATCAATTTTTCTTAACAAATTAGCATTAGTCACAACAGTAATCGATGACAATGCCATTGCTATCTCTGCTATAACTGGATGCAATAATCCTGCTACTGCTAAAGGTATTGCTATTACATTGTAAGCAAAAGCCCAAAATAGATTTTGTTTTATTTTCCTAAAAGTTGCTTTGCTTAATTTCATAGCTTGAATAACACCTATCAATGAACTTTTTGCCAAGACTAAATCTCCAGCTTCTATGGCAATATCTGTACCAGAGCCCATAGCAATACCAACATTTGCCTGTTTTAATGCGGGTGCATCATTTATTCCATCACCAACAAAAGCAACCATTCCTTGTTCTTGAAGTTCTTCAACTTTCTTAGCCTTATCTTCTGGCAAAATATTGGCAATTATTTCTTTTATTCCAACTTGTTTAGCAATGGCTTTAGCAGTTCTTTCATTGTCTCCAGTAATCATAACTGTCCTATAACCCTCTTTATTTAGGATATTTAGAGCTTCTATTGAATCTTCTTTAATTGCATCAGCAACAGCTATAACTCCTATCACTTTTTTCTTTTCTGCAACAATCATTGTTGTTTTTCCTTCATTTTCAAATATATTAATAATTTCTTCAAATGTTTTAAAGCTGATCTTCTTTTCCTTCATTAGAGTTCTATTTCCTATAACAATCTCTTTTCCAGAAATTTTTCCTTCTACACCTCTTCCTCTTAAAACTTTGAAACCTGTGACTTTTTTATATTTCTTGAGGGTTGCTTTATCTACTATCGCTTTTGCTATCGGATGCTCGCTCAGTTTTTCTAAACTTCCTGCAATTTCCAATAATGATTCCTTTTTTACTTTTGAATAAATATCAGTAACTTCTGGTTTTCCTTTTGTTATTGTTCCTGTTTTATCAAAAACAATTATCTTTACTTCTTTCATTGTTTGTATTGCTTCCCCTTTTCTGATTAAAATGCCTCTTTTAGCTCCTATTCCTGAACCAACCATTAAAGAAATTGGAACAGCCAGCCCTAAAGAACAGGGACATGCTATAACCAAAACAGCAATACTAACTCCTAATGCCCTACTAATCTCTTTAGTAAAGAACCACCAATTAGCAAAGCTCAAAACAGCTATTGCTAAAATAACAGGAACAAAAATACTTGTAATTTTATCAGCAACCTTCTGAATTGGAACTTTAGTTCCTTGAGCTTCTTCAACTAATTTTATGATATGTGCAAGGAATGTATCTTTACCAACTTTTTCTGTTTTAATATATAAAATTCCATCTTGATTTATTGTTGCACCAATTACATTGCTTCCTTTCAATTTATCAACTGGTAAACTCTCCCCAGTAACCATAGATTCATCGACGCTACTTTCCCCTCTAACAACAACTCCATCAGTAGGAATTTTTTCTCCAGGTTTGACAATCAAAATATCTCCCTTTTTTACTTCTAAGATTTCTATTTCAATTTCTTCCTTACCCCTTAATACTATTGCTTTCTTCGCACCCAACTGCAATAATTTCTTTATTTCTTGGCTTGCTTTACCTTTAGCCTTGATTTCTATATATTTACCTGTAATAAATATTGCCATGATCATACTACTCACGCCAGAGTAATCTGCGACAAATCCAAAGTAACTAAATATTCCAGTAAAGTATGCTATAACTGTTCCTAAAGCTATTAAAGAATCCATATTAAAGTAAAAAGTATAAAATCCTCTTGATCCGCTTCTAATAGTTTCAAATCCAAAAATAAATACAACTGGGAAACCTAAAATAAGTAAAACAGGAATCATCCAGTCTTCTGGTAAAAGTTCAATCCCAAATAGTCTCCCTGAAAACATAAATATCGCTATAGGAGTGGTAAATAACCATACACCTATTAACTTTCTCTTCCAACTTCTTAATTCTCTATCTTCAATACTATGTGTGTGTTCATCCATTTTAACTTTCTATATTTTAATCCTCTTCCATTTCTACTACCTTATATCCAGCTTTTGCGACAGCTTTTTTCATTTCTTCCTTGGAAGTTTTTTCATCAACCTCAACAAAAGCCTTGTTTGTAACAGCGCTAACTGTAACCTCTTTTACACCAAAAACTTTTTTCAGACTTCTTTCTATGTTTGAAGCACAAGATGCACAATGCATTCCAGATATAGACAATTTAACTTTTTTCATTTTGATTTTCCTCCTTTCAAAGCATATTTAGTTATTTCAAGACTGCAACTTTTATGTTTTCTACACCACTCTTCACATTCATACGCTTTTTTCTTATTTAAATATATCAGGTTGCACTCCTCGCAATAATAACACTTATTTCCATCATTAATAGTACCTTTAACCATTATTACTTTCTTCGCTCATCTTATTTTTTTCTCCCCTTTCATAGCTCTAAGGATATGGATACAATAGTGAGACATGTGTTTTTCAATCATCTCTATAAGAGGTTTAACCGTATCTGAATTAAGATAATAATACCTGAATTTTCCCTCTATCTCTGAATTTACAAATCCACATTTTTTCAGTCTTGCAAGGTCATGACTCACAGAAGTTTGATCCATCTCTAAATCAGACATAATTTCAGAGACATTCTTCTTTTCTTTTCTCAATAGATTGATTATTTTAAGTCTTGATTCTGAAAATAAAGTTCCAAAAAAAGTTTTATACGCACCATAAAGTTCTTTCTCATTAAATCCCTCTTTACAACATTCCTTTAATATGCCTTTATTTATCATATGATAATCTCATACATATCTCTATTTAAGCTTTTCTATAATCTATCACTTATTTTTAGAAAGATTGATTAAGCTGACTAAAAGGATTATGGCTACTAAAACTTGAACTTCTATTCCTCCAAATGGTAAACTTGCAAAAGAAAATGAAATCCCAAGAAGTCCTATTATTATTGGAATAATACCTGTAACGCAAAGAGGACAAACACCTATAACCAATCCTCCAACAGCCCCGACGCTATTCAAGGTTAAATCTTTTTTGCAGTTTCTTCTCTCTTTAGATTTTATATAAATCAAAATAGAATTAAAAGCTAATAAAATTCCTATTGTCAATGTTAATATAAGGGAAACACCTAATTTAAACCAATTAAGAGTTTTTGAATAAAATATAATTAATGGTATCGTTGAATAAAAACCACTGATTATCAAGTCTATTATTATATACAAAAGAAAGATTAATATGACAAAATAAATATATGGTTTCCTAAAAAGAATTTTCATTTTAGTTTATTCCACTATAATCTTACCAAATCCCATGTTCATACTACACGTAAAAGTAAAAGTTCCTTTCTTATTTGGTGTAAAGAAAATCTTATCATTCGGAGTTCTTGCATATTGAGACACTCCCAAGTCTCTGATTGTGAATGCTCTTAAACACCCTTTTACTTTATCATCAAGGGTTATCTCAACTGGCTGGTTTGCTTTTACATTTATTTTAGAAGGATAATAATTGAAGTTTTTCCCACTAATCAAAACTTTTTGTGTTTGTCCTTGTACAACTTGTCCATTGTTAGAAACAACATTACTTGTAGTTCCATTCTTTCCATTAACAAAAACAAACCCCCCAATCACTAAAGTCATTATAACAATCATAAAGAATATTGTTGTGTTTTTCATTTTTATCTTATTCATATTGGATTTTTGTACTTATCCAAACACCCCGCTTTTTGGTCCGAACATCATTAACCATATAGTTATAGTAATCAGCACAAAAGTTATAATAAAAGTCCAGAGATGGTCTTCTTTAATCTTTCTTTCTTCAAGTTTCATTTCTTTATACACCATATAATTTAAAGAAAATAAGATGATTGCTGAAATCAAAAATACTATAATCATTGATAGGATTAAATGGTCGTTTAATAACATAAACGCTGTCATTGCTCCCATCAAACCACCCATAAATCCAGCCATCATCCCCTCAATAACCCCCATTATTCCGCAACATTTTCCATTCCAAATCCCAAGGACTATCCCAACACTCATACCAAATACACTACCAATAAACATTCCATTTGTTGATGCGACAAAGAATCCTGGAAGAAAACCTGCTATCATTCCAATAGTCATTCCAACCATCATCCCAGTCATACATGCAAATTCTTTATAAGCTCTTACGTGTCTGATTGTTGGTACGATTAAACCATAACTCAAAGCTGCAAAAAATAAGAAGTATCCATGAGTGGATATGAAATTCTCAATAAATCTAAATTTTAGATAATATAATAATCCTAAAAATATAAATGAGGTAATAAGCGAATAAAATATTGTTTTTATTAATTCTCCCTCTACCCTATTTCCGTTCAGTTCTTTTATAAATTCCTTTAATGACATATAAAGCATAAGATTAGATGATATAAAAATGTTTGTGTGAAACTAGTTTCAGTGCAACGAAAGTTTATTAAACATATATTCTCTAAATTGATTATGGAAAATAAATATGTTGGTTATTTAATCTTAGGAATTTCAGTCTTAGTAACCGCGATTATATTTATGTTTAATAATACTATGAAAAAAATAATTGATACAGGATGTCCATTTATACACGATAGTGATATCTGCCCAGCTTATGGAACTATAAATCAACAAACTTACTTTACATTAGGAATAGTGGGTTTGCTTGCGATTGTTGGATTAATTTTAGTATTTTCCAAACCTCAAAAAGAAATAATTTTTAAAACAAGGATAGTAGATAAAAAAACTAAAAAAAAGATAATTGACACTAATGGATTAAAATCAGAAGAAAAAGAAGTTCTTCAATTAATCCAAACTAACAAAACGATATTTCAAGCAGATTTAATTGAAAAAACAGGATTTGGTAAAGCAAAGATGACTCGTATCATTGATAGACTAGAAGGAAGAGGTTTTGTTGAGAGGAAGAGAAGAGGCATGACGAACATTGTTGTGTTGAAAGAATAGAGAGCTATCGTGGCTCTTGATGTGATGCGCTCATAAAACTCCCTTTAACGTAACAATGCATTTTTATAACAAAATTTAAAAATCCTTCTAACAAATTAATAATATGAGATATTCAAGACAAGAAATTTTAAAACAAATAGGTAAAAATGGCCAAGAAAAATTAAAAAAATCTGCTGTAATAATTATTGGTTTAGGAGCTTTAGGAACAACAGCTGCAGAACTTTTAACAAGATTAGGTATAGGAAATTTAATTTTAATAGACCGAGATTTTATAGAATTAACTAATTTACATCGACAACATTTATTTGATGAAAGTTCTATAGGAAAACAAAAATCAATACAAGCTATGCAAGAACTTAAAAAAATAAATGGTGATATAAATATAAAAGCTTATTTTGATAATTTAGATTATACTAATATAAATGAATTAGTTAAAGGAGATTTAATTTTAGATTGTACTGATAATTTAGAAACTAGATTTTTAATAAATGAATTTTCTATTCAAAATAAAATACCTTGGATTTATGCAGCTTGTATTGGTAGTATAGGATATATATTTAATATAATCCCTGGTAAAGTTTGTTTTAATTGTATTTTTAAAGAAACTTTAAACTTAGAGACTTGTGAAACTTTTGGTATTTTAAACACAATTTCTAATTTAATTGCATCAATTCAGGTAAATGAATCTATTAAAATTTTATTAAATAAAGATTATGAAAAAGATTTAATTTATTTTAATATTTGGAATAATAATTTAATGAAAATAAAAGTTAGTAAAAATAATAATTGTGATGCTTGTAATAAAAACTTTCAATATTTAAATGGAAAAAAGTATAAAAGTTTAATAAGATTTTGTGGAAGTGATCGTTATTTAATTAAAGGTAATTTTGATTTAGATTTATTTAAAAAAAGATTGGAAAAAATTGGAATGGTTAATTCTTGGCAAAACTCTTTTAATTTTGAAAATATTATAGTTTTTAAAGACAAAATTATTTTAAAAGCAAAAGACGAAAAAGAAGCTAAAAGTATTTTTTCTAAGTATATAGGAGATTAAATTATTTTAGATCATAATTTACCTATTTTTAGAGTATCAATAGAAGGTAAATTAATTCTCAACCAAAACTAGAAGAATTTTCTTTTACCAAATAAAGTAAATTATACAACAACATTAAACAAGTAATTTTACCAATGGGATCTTTTTTTGAAGTTATTAATTTACATTTGGAGTTTAAAGAATCATCTAAATTCCATGAAGTAATATCTATTGCTATTGAACCTTCTTTTACATCTTCACCTTTTAATCTATAATTAGGATCTGGAACTCCTGTAAAAACTAAATCTGCTTCTTTTAATTTCTCTTCAACAAAATCTTTTCTAGTATCATAATCTCTTTTACCCACCATTACTACATTCTCAATTCCTTTATATCTTAATAGAAAATTTAGGGGTTCTCCAAAAACTCTTGAACGACTTACTATAACTGCTTTTTTTCCTTGAAATTAATAATCATAAGCTTCTAAAACTTTAACAGCAGCCAGAGCTGTAGCTGGAATTATTCTACCTTCACTATAACCATTCTTCCAACCATCTACTCTTATATCACTTAAACCTTCAACATCCTTATCAAATTTAATTATATTAGAATAATCTACATCTTTCATATTATCAGGTAAAGGTAAAAATAACAATTCTCCTATAACGAATGGATCTCTATTACATATTTTTATTATATTTTCTAATTTTATTTTTGCATCATAATAACAATTATAAGCTAAAAGCCTTATTCCAAATCTATCACAATATTTTTTAAGACTTCTTCTATATAATACTGATTCTTCATCCGATTTAGATTTTTCACTTTCTCTTGGTAAGAATGTAGCTAATTTTATTCTATATCCATATGGAAGTTTAGAATTAATTTCATCAAAACAAAGTTTAAGAGTTTCTTCAAGACTTTTTGCTATTTCTGTACAATTTATAATTTCTGCAACCATGGTATAAATAAATAAAAAAAACTTAAAAAACTATCTGCTAGATTCAGCCTGTCTTTCTAACTCTATTTTTTTAGCTATAGCATTACTAGAATTATCATTATTATAAGCTTTAATAATTTCGTCTGCTAAACCTTCTTCTATATTTTTTTTACTTTTAAAAGATTTAGCACGAGCTCCTTGAATCATCATCCTTAAAGCAATATCAATTCTACGTAAAGGTGCACATTCGACAGCTTGAGGATATCTCGCTCCACCATATTCAATACTTGTAATTTCTTCACGAGGAGCAGAATTTTCTAGAGCTTTTACAAAAACTTCTATTGGATTTTTCTTTAATTTTTCTTCAATAATTAAAAAAGTTTTCTCTAATTTTTTATATACTAAATTTGCTTTACCTGTATTATGACCTGAGCTTAATCTATGTTTTTTACCTCGATGACCAGAAATCATTAATTTGTTCATTAATCTTTCAACTATAGGAACTTTATATCCATATAATCTATTATGTATATTTCTGCCAGAAGTTCTTGGAACTAGAATTGCATCTAAATTGATATAAGGTTGTAAAGCAATATCTTCAACTTTAATATTTGTTGTATCCCATTTATTAAATATTTTCATCCTCTTCTACCTTTTTCTATTTTTCTTTTAACTAAAGCGTCTAAACTTTGATCATTAACTTTAATAACCTGCCATCTAACAGTTGGAATATCCCCTTTAGATCTTCCCATTGCCCCACCAATACATTCAACTAAAACTTCATCATGCTCGTCAATAAATTTAATCGCATTATTACCTGGGACAAATGCAGTAATCTGTTTATTATTTTTAGAAAGCTGAATTTTGACACATTTACGCATGGCGGAATTTGGCTGTTTTGCTTCTAGTTGAACTTTCTCTAATACAATACCTTTAGCTTGCGAACTCCCCCTTAAAGGATCTGATTTTTGTTTTAAATTCAGTATTCTTCTGACATACAATCTATGCTTCCATCTAAATTGTTTTCTTCGCTTCATTAATTTTTTTCCAGCATTTAAACCTCTAGTTTTCTTTGACATTTTTAATTTAAAATAAATATTGCACTTATAAAGATTTTGGTTAAGAGATTATTAAGAAAATCTTGTAACACTATATTTTCCTTTATAACCAATTTCACTTAATGTAATTTTTGTATTTCTTATTCCGTCTTTAAATTTAATTAAATCTTCAGGTTTCAAATTATACTCTAAACTTAAATCTTCAATTCTCTTTGGCTCTAATTTTATACCTCCTTTACCTAATTTAACAGGAACTCCTATAAACACATCTTCTTCAATCATATAAGCTGAACACGACATCATTTCTCCTGTATCATTTACTATAGCATTTACCATTTTAAATATTGCATAAGCAGGAGCAAAATAAGTAGGTCCTGACTTTTCAAGAATTATAGTTCCTCCCATTTTTGTTTTATCTGAAATTTTTTTAATTTGCTCATCAGCAAAATAATTATCTAAAAATTTCCCATCTATCTGTGCAGTTCTAACTAGAGGTATCATATATTCTTCTTCATGATTTCCTATTACCATAGCATCTATTTTTTGTCCTAAATAATTTGATCCTAATTCTTCCTTAATAAAATAAGAAAATCTCAATGAATCAAGAAATCCACCTTGGCCCATTATTCTACTAGGTGAGAATTCTAATCCTAAAACAGCTGCTGCAATATAAGTCATTACATCCACAGGATTAGTTATAACAATTACTTTTGAATCAGGAGTATATCTTTTTATATTTTTACAAGCTTCAACAACTATTATACTGTTTTCTTTAGCTAGATCTATTCTCTTCATGCCTTCTTTTCTTGGTTTGCCTGCTGTAATAACAACAATATCAGAGGACTTAATATCATTGTAATCCGTAGTACCTTTTATATGAACATTCGGATTAACATCTATAACTGCTTGGCATATATCATCAGCTCTTCCTTCAACAACGTCTTTAAAGATATCTAAAAGTATTATTTCTTTTGCTAATACCATGTATGCTGCAAGAAAAGCAAAAGTAGAACCAACCTTACCTGCACCACCAATAACACTTATTTTATTTATCATTTTAATTAGGCTATTTTAATTTCCGCAACATCAAAATATTTTTTAACTGTATTTTTTAAGTTGTTCAAATTTTTACTATTTCTTCCTATTAACAAAGCTTTATCTCCAACACTTTCTGCGCCAATAATAACAACATTATTTTCTGTTTTGATATTTCTGGGTTTTAGAGGATATAAAAAATTCCTGATAAATTTAGTAATATTATCATTAAATTCAACAACTTTAATTTTCTTTTTGATCATAGCTTCTATCCTTTTTATATTAGATCCATTTCTACCGACAGCTTTTTTTATATCGCCGTTGTTGATGATAAAAATTAATTTATCTTCTATAAAAAAACAATCTTTTACTTTAGCTCTAGTTAAATTTTCAAAAAGCGTTATAAACTGAATTATTTCATTATTATATTTCATCTTAATAACTTATTACACTGATAGAAAAAGGTTTTTTACAAATCACACCTAATTCGTCATTTGCTTGTTCTAATTCAATTACATTCACATTACTTAGTTTTGCATAATATTTTATATCTTCTTTTATTTTAGTTTGACAATTAGATGCTACATAAACAGCATTTAATTTGCCATTTTTTAACATTTTTAAAGTTCTCTCACTACCAAAAATAACTTTTTTCTCATTTAATACTTTTCTTAATTCTTCTAAGCTCATTTTTCAGTTGGTTGAAGTGCTGATTTCATTCTTGCAATTAATCCTGGTAAGCCTGTTCCTAATGGTACTGGCTGATTTAAAATTACATTTTCAATTACACTATTAAGTTCGTCTTTTTCTCCGCTTAAACTTGCTTCTATTATATGTTTTATAGGAGTTTCGAAACTTGCTCTTGCTAATACACTTTCTTTTTCTCCAGTAATACCCCCCCTTGTAATACCTTTAATCTTTCCAGTTGTTGTCATAACATCAGATAAGAACATTATGTGTCTTATATCTATCTCTAAACCTTGCTCTTGTATAACATCTAAAGCTTCATTAATTATTGCTTGTCTAGCAGCTTCAATACCTAATACTTGATATACTTCATGAATATCATTTGTAGTAGTTCTGGATTCATCTACTTGTTCCATTTTTAACACATCTTTTAGATTAGTACCAGCACAAAATATCATTAATTCATTATCTTTCCTCATAGGTAAAACCTGTGTAATACCTTTAACACCCTTAACAACAACTTCTTTTGCTTTTTCTTTTAACTTATAAATTTCACTTAGATCATCTTGTTTATTTTTTGGTTTTATTATAAGGCGTTCTGGTGTATTTTTTACTTCTACATTTTTTAAATTTTCAGTTAAAGTTTTAATTAATTCATCAAATTCCAGTCCTAACTGATTCATTTTAGTTTTATCCATTCTTAATTCTAAATGGGTTTTAAATAAGTTTATTGTAAATTCATGAGTTATCTCTTCTAATTTAGTTTCTTTTATTAAACCTGCAACCCTACTTATATTTTTAGGATCATTATACTTGCTTTTTAGATAAATTTGCATTCTTGGTGTACTAGGAGTAGCTCTTGCATCAAATATTTCAATTAATCTTGGCAATCCTACTGTAACATTCATCTCTGCTACACCTGCAAAATGGAAAATATTGAGCGTCATCTGCGTACTTGGTTCACCAAAACTTTCTGCAGTTATAATACCGACTGCTTCTCCTGGAGTTATTTTTGAGATTTCATAAACTTCTTTTGTTTTTTCTAATATCGTTTTGATTTGATTATTATTTAATCTACGTTGCGTACATTCTTCCTTAACTTCTTCAACCACCTTTCCTGGTAAAATGTCTTTATATTCATCATATATACTTGTCATTTTATTCACCTATTACATCTTTTATAATTTTTTGAATGTTGATTATACCACCATCACTTTTACTAACGTCTATGCCATCTTCTCCATATTTAAATTGTACAATGGTTTGATTTGCATCTCTAACAGTATTATCATATTCTACTCTTAAATCTTGTAATGCATTTGCTAATCTTCTATATAAGTAACCGGATTTTGGAGTTCTTAAAGCAGTATCCATTAAAGAATCTCTACCTGTCATTGCTCCATAGAAAAATTCATATGGGTTTAAACCAGATTTAAAACCCCTCTTAATAAAACCTTTTGCTTCTGGACTTAATTCACCAACTTCGAATATAGATAAAGTTCTGCCTTTATATCCTTTTTCAATTCTTCTGCCTCTTAAAGCTTGCTGACCAACACAAGCAGCCATTTGTGCTAAAGTCAAAATATTACCTTTAGCTCCTGAATTAGCCATAATTATAGTCGGATTATTTTCATCAGCAGCATCGGCGATTATTTCCCCAATCTTATTTCTAATTTTATTTAGTTTTTCTAATATCCTTACCTCTAAAGTCTCTTCTACACTAAAACCAGGTATTGCAATTAATTTATTAGTTCTATATCTTTTGATTAAATCATTTACTTCTTTTTCAGCTTCTTCTAATAAAGCATCTCTTCTATTTGCTAATTTTAATGGTAAATCTGTATCAGAAATACTAGTTGTAAAACCAATTCTTTGTAATATTTCTATACCTAATCTAAAAATTTTTCCTATTAAATCAATAGCTATATCTTCATTATATTTAGCATATAAAGATCTAATTAAACTTCCATTATCTTCTCCGATACTATTTTTATCTATTACACCACTAATTAAATTTCCTTTTTTAATAAAAATATAATCATCATAAGGGCATTTAGTTTTTTTACAATCATGAGCTTTTTTATAATTTCTAGAATGTCCTATAAAATCAAAATCATTTGGTAATAAAGCACTAAAAACTTCTTTTCCACTTACAGTAGATTTAAAATTTTTGAATTTATCACTAGCATCTATACCAATTGATATTAATAAACCAATTGCATCTTCTTTTTTAAATTTCAAGTTTTTTGTTAACAAATAATTACCTGCTATAGCGTCATCAATACAACCAATAACATTAAAACCATTCTTTGGAGTGATAATATGAAATTGAACTTGCATTAAAACATCTGCTTCTGATCTAGCTTCTTCATTTTGGGGAATATGTAGATTCATTTCATCACCGTCGAAATCAGCATTATAAGGAGTACAAACACTCGGGTTTAATCTAAAACTCTTTCCAGGCATTATTCTAATTTTATGGGACATTATACTCATTCTATGTAAGCTTGGTTGTCTGTTGAATACAGCAATATCACCATCTACTAAATGACGTTCTACTATATAACCTGGTTGTAATTCTTCTAGTAGTTGATCTTTAGTTTCATCTGTTATCTTTTTTCTTTTACCATCAGGTCTTATAACATAATTAGCTCCTGGATAAACTATTGATGCTCTAGTTAAATATTCTTTTAATTTCTTTATATTCCATTCTGTCACTCTTTCTGGTACTGTAAGTTCCATTGCAATACTTTGGGGAACACCAACTTCATTAAATTTAATTTTAGGATCTGGACTTATTACAGTTCTTGCCGCATAATTAACACGTTTTCCAGCTAGGTTGTGTCTAAATCTCCCTTCTTTGCTTTTAATACGTTCGGTTAGAGTTTTTAGTGGTTGACCAGATCTATGTCTTGCTGGGGGAACTTGAGCTAAAGTATTATCAAAGTAAGTTGTTACATGGTATTGCAATAGATCCCATAGATCTTCTACAATAATTTCTGGTGCACCTGCATTTATATTCTCAAATAATCTTTGATTTATTCTTACTATATCCCCAAGTTTATGTGTTAAATCATCTTCTGAACGCTCTCCAGATTCTAAGGTTATAGAAGGTCTTGTTGTAACTGGAGGTACTGGCAAAATTGTTAGGATTGTCCATTCTGGTCTTGCATAATCTGGATTTAAACCAAGTAACATTACATCTTTATCTGGAATTTTCTCTAATCTTGCTCTTACTTCAATATGATTAAGAGATATATCCCCTTCAACAAATGTAGATGGTTTCTCTAACTTAATACTAATTTGTTTTGCTTGACAATAAGGACAATTTTTGACAGTTTTTAAACTTTTTACAATCTCTGAAACTTTTTTTCTTTTTAGAGTTGAACTTTCTTTTTCTAATTTATTTAATTCTTCAAGTTGATTTTTAATTTTTTCTTCTTCTAATAAAATTCTGCCACACTCCCTACAAGTTACTCTTAGGAAATTTAAAATTATATTGATATATTTAATATGTATTATTGGTCTAGCTAATTCAACATAACCAAAATGACCAAGACATTCTTTTAATTTACCCCCGCATGTCTTGCATCTTAAACCTGGATCTATTACACCTAGACGAACGTCTATTAAACCCCCATCGACAGGATAGCCCTCTTTGTCGTAGAGCTCTGGTGTAACTATCTTAGCTGTAGCCATCTTCTTAATATGTTTAGGGGATAATATTCCAAATACAATTGATTCTACTTTTTTATATATATAATCTTCTGACATTTTTAATTAATATTTATTAGCTAAATTTAATTCTATATTGATACATAATGATTTCAGTTCGTCCACTAATAATTTAAATGCATAGCTTAATTCAACTGCGCTTATCTCAGTAGTATTTCCACATTTCGGACATATTTTTGTATTTCTAAAACTATCATAGATGGCAATCATTCCACAATTCTCACAAACATATAATATTGTTTTATCAGAATCGAATCTTTCTTTTAATAATAGAGATGCACCGTGTGCTACAAAACAATCTTTTTCCATTTCTCCTAATCTTAAACCCCCGCCTTTTGCTCTTCCTTCTATCGGTTGTCTTGTTAAAAGTTGTATTCTTCCAGATGCTCTTGCGTGTAATTTGTTTGCAACCATATGCTTAAGTTTTAGATAATACATACTTCCAACAAATATCTTAACTTCAAATTCTTCTCCTGTAAATGGGTTATATAAAGTTTCAGTTCCATTTTCTCTAAATCCAAGTTCTCTTAATTGTTTTCTAAGTTCTTCTTCTGGAACTGAATCAAATGTTGTACCGTCTATAAAGTTTCCGCTTAAAGCTCCTACCTTACCGGCTAAAATTTCTATCAAATGAGATATTGTCATTCTGCCCGGGATACCATGAGGTGAAAATATTATATCAGGTATAACACCTTTAGATGTAAAGGGCATATCTTCTTGAGGTACTATCCAACCAATAACACCTTTTTGACCATGTCTTGACGCAAATTTATCTCCAACTTCTGGAATTCTTTGATCTCTTAATCTTACTTTTACTAATTTATTACCTTCTTCATTTTCAGTAACAATAACCATATCAACACTACCTTCTTCTCCCTCTTTAACTGTAATAGAACTCTCTCTTCTTAAATTAGCTGCAATACTAAATTCTTCTATATCACTCAAGAATCTTGGTGGAGAAGTCTTTCCTACAATAACATCTCCTGCTTTAAGATAAGCTCCTGGATAACCAACACCATCTTTTTCTAAAAATCTATAATCTCTTTCGCTTTTATAACCTTTAACTTCTTTATTTGGAATGTTTATTTCATCAACTAATCCACCGGAATATCTTAGTTCTTCAACTGTATAAGGTCTAAAGTAAGTACTTCTAAATAAACCTCTGTCAACAGCACCCTTATTTAAGATAATTGCATCTTGCATATTATAACCAGAATAACTCATTAAAGCAATAGTAACATTTTGACCAGCAGGATGTTCATCTTGTTCAAAAATGTTATGTGTAAAAGAAGTTGTAATAGGTCTTTGAGGATAATGCAACAAACTTACATCAGTATCCATTCTTAAATGAAAATTAGTTGTATATAATCCCAAACTTTGTTTTTGGATTTTACTACCCCTGATTAATCTGGAAGAACTTCCGAAATTAGAATAAGGTATTAAACTAGAACATAAACCAAGTATTGTTAACGGACTTATTTCTAAATGAGTATGCCTTTCATTTAACTCTTCTTCAGAAAGTGCAACATAAGCATTTTCTTCTTCAGATGCGTCTAAATATTCTATTAACCCTAATTTTATTAAATCTTGCCATGCGATTTCATTGTTTTTTAATTGATCTATATGTTCTTTTGTTAATAACGATTTTCCTTCTTCCACAATAATAAGCGGTCTTCTGGCTCTTCCTTTTAAGGTTTCTAAATAAATCTCGTCAAAATCTTTATCATAACCTATATTCAATATATTCGTAACTTCAGCTTTTCTTCTACCTTCTTTTACATTCTTAATAAAACCTTTTGCATTAGCAGCAATTCCAATAAATTTTTCATCTAAAAATACATCTGTCATTTTAACCAACTGATTGCAATCCAGAGTTTTCTAAAAATTTCTTTATTTTATCTTCTGGATATTCTGTTTGAGTTATATTACATAAAAATGAAAGATTTTTTCTTAAACCAATAGGGGTTCCTTCTGGAGTCTCTATTGGGCAATTATGTGTAATAAAACCATTAGCTATAAATGAATGGGTATCTTCTAATGTTGTAAAATCCCTTACATCATTTAAATCTCCAATTTCTTTATAAACAATTTTTTCCCATAAAGCACCAGATTCTCCAAGCTTGGCTTTCTTTAACCATATTTTATAAGGTAATAATATATTTTGTGAAGCATTTGTTTTTTTATATTTATGATATTCAAATATCCACCCTTGCACAACCCTATAATTAATATTTAAAAGTGATGAAATTTCTTTAGGAGTAACCCCTTCATTATACAATTTTCTTACTTTGTTTTTTAAATCACTTCTTTGTTTAATAGCAAAATTATGTAATCTTAACCATTCCCCAATATATTTTACTTCTTTTTCTTTTTGTAAACAATATCTATACCCTATTTTATTTAATAAATTTTTGATATTAGAATGAGATTTGCCAAAAATAATTTTACATTTTAACATTTTCGAATTATCTTTTCTTATATAATCATCTTTAATTTCTATTTTTTTAACTTTAACATCAAATTCGTTAAATAATTTTTTAAGATCCTTTGCAAATTTAATAATATTTGTTTTCATAGTATCATTTTTATGAAATATTAAATTATCAATATGTACTTTAGATCCAGATTTTCTATCTTTTCTTAATTGAATTCTTGGTTTAGGTCCATCTCCACCAAGCAAAGCTGCTAAAAATTCTCTTTTTACAGCTGAACTAGATTTAAATATCCATTTTGGAATACCAACTTTAACATCAGTTTTTTTACCTAAATGGCATCCAGCAATATGTAACAAAGCATGTAATGCTCCTCCTTTACTTAACGCAAAAGTTCTATAATTAATTATTTTTTTGGCTTTTTTTATGCTTGTATGTCTTTCTATTATTTTTGAAGGTTTAAAACCCAATAATTTAATATCCTCAACTATCGATTCAGCATCTTCTATACTTCCACAGTAAAATTCTAAGTTATGTTTTCCGCAATAGCCATCAGAGAAAATATGTCCTAATAATCTAGATATTATTTCAATTTTATAATTATTTGTTGTTAGGGGTAAAAGTTCTTTAGAATATAATTCTTTAATATAATGCTTAAATCTTTTTGGATAAATTTTCATAATATCTTTTTCGTTTACAATAGTTAAACCAATATCATTTGTAGGTAGCTTAGGTAGTTCAACAGAGTCTAAAGAAGGGTAAATAGCAACATAATCCCCTATATTTAACTTAGAAACATCAGTCCACCCATTTTCAGTATAAAAAGGATGGTCTTCAGTTGCAACTATTTTTCGTCCACTTTCAGCTACTAGCTTATAAACTTTTTTACCCATTAATTTTGGATTTGATGTAAAATAATTTGTTATTGCAGATGATTTTAAACTTTTAGTTGTTGTATCAAAAGTGCTAACTTTATTATGATTCCAACAATTTTGTAATGTTTCTAAAGTTCTATTAGAATATTTATCCGCCAGTAAAATATTGGTGTCTTTTTTTAAACATAATCTGCCCCAATGAGTAGAATGTAATGCTCTTGCTTCAAAATTTTCTCTTGTAGATGTAAGTAAAGAAACAACTCTTTGTAGATGGGATAAAGTAGCTAAATTATTTGTCCTATCTATATTTTGACTTATACCTTTTACACCACCAACCCAAACCCCGGTTGACATTGCACTTTGTATTCTGGAACTTAATAATTTGTCTCTTATTATAATTTTAATGGTATGGAACTTACCTCTTTTAACTAACCTTTGAAAATTATACAACATATCTTGAACTAGTGCTCTTAAATTAACCCTAAATAAATCTGCAAGTAAATCTCCACTCAGCTTTAAGCGTTTATTCATGTAATGATCTTTATCACTTAATTTTAATCCATCTTTAGATACAAGTAAAAACTTTTTAATGATTTTACATAAGTTATAAGCTTTAATTAATCTATCTTTTGGTGTTATTCCTAGATGAGGTAATAAATATTTATCTAATTGTTCTCTGGTTTTCTCTAATTTTTGATCTTTTGGTTGTATTATCCCTATTTTTTTTGCAAGAAATTCTAAAGCATCTTCTTTAGTTCTTAATTCTCTAATGTTATAGAAGTTAACTAAAAGATTGTCATAATCTTTCTCTGATATAAAACTTGCAATTTCTTGATCTTTTACTAAACCCAATGCTTTGATTACAGCTATTATTGAAACTCTTTTAAATCTTGTAAAGCTTAAGTAAATTGTTCCGTCTTTCATTTGCTCTATTAAATGTGGAATTCTATAAGAACCTCTCTCAGAATAAATAGTTGCACTAAATTTACTTAGATCACTAGAACTTTGGTTAATAAATAATTTGTTAGAAGCTAAATCCTCTACTATAATTAAAACACGTTCATTTCCATTTAGTATAAAATAACCACCTGGATCTTTTGGATCTTCCCCCCTTGCTATAAGTTCTTCATCTTTTAAACCATCCAACAAACAATATTTAGACCTTAACATTATTGGTAGTTTTCCGATTTGTGTTGTAAATGTTTCACGTTGTACATCATCTATATGAACCCCCACTTCTAAAAATATTGGTGCAGAATAACTTAAGTTTCTTAAGCGAGCTTCTGTTGGATAAATATCTCGCTTACTGCCATCTGCCTCTATTAATTGTGGTTTTTCGATCCAAATTTTATTTAATTTTATTTTAAAACTCTCTACTTCTTTAGGTATTATAGTTGGGATTACATCACCTATCTCATTTATTATTTTCTGCATTCCTTTCTCTACGAAATCGTTAAAAGATTTTATATTAGACTCTATTATAGAATGATTTTCGAAATATTTTTCAATTAAAGTTTTATATCCATTAACCATTTTAGCTATTAATAACTAATCTATAAAAAATACTTTCTTTATTTGTAGGACTTTTTCTTATTATTTTTATTACATCTCCTATTTCAAAATCTAAATTTTTTATAGCAGCGTCATTTTCTAATATTACTGGTAATTGCTTTGAAGAAATATTATAAGTTTTTAATAATTCTTGTTTTTCTTCTTCTGAAATTTTAATATGTTTTGGTACTAAATTATGTTTTGTAATATCAATTTCTTTTTCAGCTTCTTTCTCTTTCATTTTTTATTTTGATTAAACTTTTTTGAAAAGTTTATATGGACCGGACGGGAAGTTCCAGTTTTAAGATAAATTAAAACTATTTGAACCCGCGACACCCTGGTATCTCTCAGCGATAAAAGCCAGGTGCTCTACCTGGCTGAGCTACCGGTCCTTTTATAATATTATCTAGTGAGTATTATGAAATTTTGTAAAAAATAGTAAATTATGTAAAGGCATATCTTCTTGATTAAAATCTTGTTTATAAATCTTTCGAATATAAAAAGGCGCCCTAGCCGAGGATCGAACTCGGGTCACGGCCTTACTACAAACTTTTTTTAAATTTTTGATTAAACTTTTTTAAAAAGTTTATGACAGGGCCGTATCATAGCCACTGGACCACTAGGGCTTGTTTAAAAATTTAATATAGTTATTTATAAATTTTACTAGGAAAATTTATTATAATTTCTCAAATTGTACAGTGTGTTTTGTACTATCCCCAACACTCCAACCGATCTTAGCTGCCACTTGGCTAATAATATCAATCTCGTCTTCGAAAACGTATATAGATCCTCCCTCCTGTTGAGCCTGTTTTATTAAATTAATAGCTTTTAATTCTTTTGGTGAACCTTCTTCTTCTAATAAAATTAAATTTAGAGGGAGATTTTTTGTATTTACTGTCATTTTTAAAGTTTTAGAAGTATCAATTTCCACTTCTTTAGGTTTAATTATATTTTCATTACGAACTTCTGCTATTTCTACATTTTCATGACCATAACCTAAAATACCTATTTCTTCTTTATAATTTATGCTTTTTTGATTAAGTTTACGTTTAGTTGGATGCAATAGTGTAAGTGCTTTAGGTAATTCTTTATGTTCATCTACATATTTAAGTAGGGTAACTAATTCTCCATTTTTAGGTAATTGATTTATATAACCATTACAATCGCTAACTTCTATTTCGCTACAATCAATTAAATTTAATGTTTTAGATAATATTAATTCTTTATCTATTTGTGATAATGCTTCTTCTTTAGTTAAACCTTTTTCTTTCGTTAATTTATTAACTTCATTTTCTAGTACTTTATTATAAACTATTTTTATATTTTGTTTAACATATTCTCCAGGTTCAGTTTCTCTAACACCTTTTTCACGTGCAGCCTCTAAACCAATTGTTGACAAATACAAATATTCCTTGCCTTTTACTTTAATTTTATGAATAATACAATCTTCGTAAACTGTATGAACTTTTGTAAATTGTTGAAGTATATTAACTCTTCCTGTAATAAGAGAAAGTGCTTTAGTAATAGCACCGGTTATAAATGTTGAAGGGCATGTTATTATACCATCTGGACTAAATTCTACATTATCTGTAAGTACTAGTCCACCTTCTTCACCATCTCCAACATAAAAATTAGCTGGTTTTCCATTTTTATCTAACAAGATAGAATTTCCATTTTTATCTTCAAATTGAATATTTGATGATATGGTATCTTTAACACCAACTCTTGCTAGGTCTGATTTTGGAGCTCCGACGATAACTGACTGTTTTATATTAAATTTATCTTTGCCAATCCCCACAAACACATTTTCTCCATTATTTACAAATGTAGTATCTCCATTAACAACATTACCTTCACCTTTTACCTTAATATTTAAAATCGCATTTTCTTCTTTTAATTCTATTCTCCCACCTTTTGCTTCTAATACTAAGAAATCATTTGGTTCAATATTAACTAATTCGTTGCCTGGTAAAAGGCGTAATTCTTGATTGCCCACAATAATTATTCTATCTCCAATAGAAACATATTCTTCTTTATCACGTTCTTTACCGTCGAAATAAACATTTCCAGCTCCTCTAACAAGTATTCCATCTCCGGACATAAAAATCCCATCTTGATTTAAAATTTCTAAATATTTGTTACCAATATTAAAATCCCCTTCTAATGTATTATAAGCTATATTAAAACTTCCATAAGATTCTTTTCCATTTTCATCGGTAACTTTACTGGTTATATGTATTGTTTCTTGTTCTCCTTCTTTAACTTCTGGTACAGAAACAGTTACTGGGTTTTCACCTGCATTTACATTTAACGCTCCAATATTTGCTTCTCCTGTAAAAGTTATTTTTTCTTTTTCTTTTTTAGTATCTTCTACTTTAACTTTAACTTTACCTTTGTTATTAAAAGTTATTTCAATATTTTCAGTTTTTAATGTACTTTTTTCTTCAACTATCATTTCAGCTAAACCAAATACAATTTCTTCTTCAAGTTCTTCTATTTCAACAGATTTAATTTTACCAGTTTCGCCTATCTCAAAAGAAGAGGTTACTGGTAAATTTGTAAAAAGTATTGGTTCTTTATCTTCTCCAACTACAATATTTAAACCATTACCAACATAAGACATATCTATCTTATGTTCTTTTGGTGAACTAATTGTAACTTCTGAATCTTCTGTAGTTAATTTAACAGTTTGATAATTAACTTCTTCTTCAGAAATAGGATTAATTTCAAGAGTAGATTCAAATTCAACTTCTACCGGATTTGAATCGCTAATAGTTAAACTATCTTCTCCTATTTTAAATTCTATATTACCTTGTATAGAAAAACTATTGCTTTCTTCATTAAATTTAAAACTTTCTTTATTTTCTGCTTCTACGTACAAATCACCTGCATCTATAGTTATAGTATCTGTATAAACTGCATAAACTAAACTAAAATTAATTATTAAAACTGATAAAATTATAAATGTTTTAATTAAATTCATTTTTTATAAAATTTATGTTAATGAAAATGCAAATCTAAATTTATAAGGCTTATTATTTATTAAATTTAATGTATCTGTTATTGTAAATACAAATGTTTCATCATTATACTTATTAACATCTATTAAAACATCATTTTCAACACTTAATTTATTTATACAACTTAAACATAAATTATTAGGATTTTCAAGATGTACATCAACTACTTCTTTAGAGATATCATAAATTTTATCCAATCTTGAATCCACTTTGTTTGTAAATTCATTTAGAGTCACTGTAATATTACCTTTACTAATTGTGATAGGGTAATTTAAATTTACTAAAACTTCGTCTTTTTGTATTTTTATCTCTGTAATAAAATCTTTATCCTCTATTATCAAACCTTCTTCTTTAAATTTTTTATAATCTTGAAGACAAAAATCCAAATTTTCATTAACATCTTTTGCTAATTCATTTTCTATAAAATGTTTAGAAGGCATAATATTTTTTCTATCTAAAATATAATAAGGAACTTCAGTATTTACATAAAATAGTGAATTTAATGGTTTGATATAACCTCCTTGTAAGCTAATTAAATCGATACCATCAAGGCTAGTTGATTTAATACAACTATCTATAAAATCTGCAACTGGTTTTAATTGTGGGGGTATTAAAATTATTTTTTCTCTTTGAAGTTTAAATTTTTCACTAATTAAAGAATTTATTAAAAAGAAAACACCAGCTAAAATTATTATTAAAACTACCCCTAAAATTATAAAAGTTGTAACTTGTCCTCTCTTTTCCATAGACTAATTATTTGTAAAAGAAGTTTATAAAGTTTTTTGAATATGAGTGGGCCCAGTGAGATTCGAACTCACGATCTCCGCTACGTCAAAGCGACGTCATAACCACTAGACCATGGGCCCAAAGCCTCAGAGGAGATTTGAACTCCCGACCTACTGCTTGCCTATTTTTCTGATTAAACTTTTTTGAGAAGTTTATTACAGGGCAGTTGCTCTGACCAACTGAGCTACTGAGGCATAAAACAAAAAACAGAAAAATAGTTTATATAACTTTCTATATTTTAATATTTTTATTTTCCCAATTTTTCTAGAATTCTTATTTCAAAAAAAGAAATAGGGTATATTTTACTAAGTTTATTTTTCATTTCTTTTTGCAATTGATATGATATCAAAGAATCAATAATCTCTTTATAATCTTGTTTTTTAATTTCATCTATTAATATGGATTTTATATTTTTTCTTATTATCTTTAAAATAGAACCTTTAGTTTTATATCTCGTTAATACTAAAGGTTTAATTCTTAACTTTACAGCATCTTTTGTATCGCATAAAAATGAATCTTCTATCCTACTTTTTATATCACCTATTATTCTTCTAGCATATGATTTTACAATTTGATAGCCGTAAATATCAGCTATTGCAGTATCTTCTTTTACTTCTTTAATAATAAATTTAATTTTTACATTCTGTTTTTTCATATCTCCAGTTAACATCATTAGATTTGCAATTACTGTTCTGTTTAATAGATCAGATGCATCTGTTACTAAACTTTCTCCTATCTCTACATCATTAAATTCTTTAGGAGCAATTATTTTAATCCATATTTTCTTTTTCTTTTTTATTTCCTTTTTTGTAATTTTTTCTTCTGCCATTTTTTTAAAAATTTAGAATATATCTTAATAAAACTTTCTATTCAGCTATTTTTACATTAATTCTATTTTTTAAAAATTCGATTGCACTTTTTATAAAATCTTCTTCTTTATCTAAACTGAATATACAACCAGCTGCATTTTTATGACCACCAAACTCTATTTTAACTTCTTTTGAAATTTCTTCTAAAATATTTCTTAAATCAATATTACTCTTTCCAGTAATTCTTAGAGAAGCTTTTATATTATCATCTAAAGTATAAGCCATTGCTAAGATTATAGTATTATCGTCATAAAAATTAGATTTCGAAATTATTGAAGCAAGTGTTCCTATTAAACTATCTTTAATATTATTTTCTGCATTTATAAAAACAAAACTTTTATCTTCTATAATATTATTAGTTTTTCTATTTTTATAAAACCAATTTAAAGCATTTATAATTTCTAATTTGTATTCTTTTAAAACTTGAAAAGCTTTATCTTTCATTCCTTTATTATTTAAACAAACTCCTATGCCTAGTGAAGATTTACCCAATCTACCGGTGGCATTTAACAATGTGGAAAATTCTCTTAAATCTTTTGTTGGTAATTCTTCTAGTTCTTCTTTTAAAATATAAATAGGACCTAAAACATCTTCTGGATTTTTTTCACTACCGAGTCTTTTTAATATAATTCCTGTTACTAATTTTTTCATTTCATCATTGTTTAAATCTATTAACTTCCTCCACTTATCATTCTCTTTTATTTTGATTCCAATATCTTCTAAAAATAATATTGAATTTTCTTCAGATCCACTAACCCCAGGTATATAAGGATCTGTGCTATATTCTAAAACTTTATGCAAGGGTTTAGTTTGCATACCAAACATTCTTAATCCAATTTTAATTTCTAATTTATATTTAGCATCCTCTAATATTTCTTTATTTAATCCGATAAAACCTTTTTCTTCTTGCATATCTCCAATAGCTCCGATTATAGCTAGATAAGCACTTTCTTTATTATCTTCATTTAAACTTTTGCAGAATAAATAAGTAACTCCTGCCCCGGAAATTTCATTAGCATTTATTCCAAATAACAAAGGATTAATATGGATTATATTAGATTTATTTTCGATAGCATCTGGTTTATGATGATCAAGAATTAAAACTTTTTTTTCATTTAGAATATTATTAATTAAATTTATGCAGCTAGAACCAAGATCGGTAAAAATTATTACCTTATAATTTTCTCTAGATAATTCCTCTAAAAAATCTTTTTTAAGTTGTTTAATAATACTAACTACAAATTTTTTATTTTCTCTATGTAAAGCTTTAATTAAAATGGAAGCTGCTGCTATACCATCACTATCATAATTAGATATAACTCTTATTGGTATATTTATTTTTTTAAATTCTTCAACAGCTTCTTTTATTAAATTTTCAAAACTTTCATAATCCATTTTTTTATTAAGCTTTTTCTAATTTTGATTAAACTTTTCCTTAAAAGTTTATCCTATAAGAAGTTTAACTTTCTCTCTATCATATTTCCAATCATCAGGTAATTTACCAGTTCTTTTATAATAATCAGTTAAACGTTTAAGTTTTGATTCTGTTAATTGTAATCCTCGCTTTGCAACCATATCTTTTTTATTTTTTTCTAAATGTTTAACCAAATCCATTTCTCTTTTTATTAAATTAGTAAAATCTTCTGGTAGTTCTGCTAGTAAATTATTTTCTTTTAATATAGATGTAATTCTTTTCTTTGTTATAAATCTTATATCTGGAACACCGTATGAATCTCTTAATATTAAACCGATTTTACTTGGTGGATTTCCAGCTTTAGCTAATTTTACTATTAATTGTTCTATTTCTTTATCAGAGTATCTAACCCATGTTTTTTTAGTTTGTTCTAATGGTTTTTTAGATCCAGATTTTCCTTTTTTTCTAGAGTACATACGTGCCATTTTAAATCCTCATAATTCTCATAATTTAATTTGAGAAAGAATAATCTTTCTCCAGTATAAGTTAGCCGTGACCAACTTATCTCTTGATGTTTATGTTAGAATAATATCATTTATAAAAGTTTCTAAAATTTTGTTAAAATCTAAAGCTGGTTTCTTTTAAAGTAGAAAAGAATAAAAAATTAGTTTAAATTTGGAAGGTCGATTTTATTTAGTTGGTTGATAAATTTTTTTATAAGGAAATCCATAACCTACCTTAACACTTATACTTCCATCTCTATCAAAATGCATACCTGTTTTCGATGAAAGTAAATCTATTTTATTTTTTAAACCAGCTTCTTCTAAAGCAAGGCTAAGATATCTATCTGGAGAATAACCAACTGATAAGTGAAACATTCCATTTAAAACTAAATTTTCATTTTTTTCAAGAATTCCATATAAAGATTTTTTGAAAGCCTCTATTTCCTCTTCAGGTATTTGTAAAGTTGAGCGTAGTTGATATGCCATAACTTCTGCTAATGCTGTAGGATAGGTTTCTCTTCTTTGGCGTTCTTCTACAGAAAGTGTTTTAAAAGTAGGATTACGTAATTGATTAGCCCACCACTCTACTGCTACCTCTAGATGTTCTTTTCTGACTGGATCTTTTTTTGCTATGAGTTTTTTTATATAATTAATAGGAATCATTTTCTTCACTTTTCCTAGTATCTACTCCTTCATAAACCTTTTGATTTGTTATCACTCTAAAGTTTAGAGAAATTAGCTCTCACAACCCAGCACGAGATAAAAATATGACAAGAGGTTATATCATCAAATATATAAAATTTAAAAAAGAAATTTACTCAACTACATAGATTGTATCATTAGGTCTTACTCTATCCTTAACTTTAATACCGATAGAATCTCCTTTTCCTGCTGAATCTACATTTTCATGTTCTACTTGTATTGAATCTATTGTTTGTTTAAAGTTTGTTGTACGACCTTTTATTAGGATAGTATCTCCTACATTTAAAGTGTCTGTTAAATTAACACCAGCTACATTAACATGACTATAATAGGTAAACACTTTCCCAACTTCTCTTTCTTTCTCTTCTTTGGGTTTTTTAACTTCTTTTACTTCTTTTTTAACAATTTTTGCCATTTTTTCTATTATTTGGTAAAATTTACTAGTATATAAAAATTTTGGTTAATCTCTTATAGAAATAGGTTCTTTTTGTCTAAAATAATTCTTTGTTTCTTGAACTAGTAAAGCTTTATATACATTAATTAGTTCTTGAACTGCTAGATTTTCCTCATTTATTTTATATAACTTTGCTCTACCGATTTTTCTTGTGAACACTACAACTTTTAGTTTTATAAATTCTTTCCATAATCTACTCAATGTAGCCCAACCAACTTTACTATTTCTAGCTATATCTGACATAGAATAATCTAAACCCCTATATTTCAACATACAATTTAATATCCTTATTTTTGGTGTATCTCCAAATACTCTAATAAATATTGGTTTGTTTTTCATTTTTAATAAATAAGTATATTTATTATATAAAGCTTTTGTTTTGATATAATATCATATCATTATATTAGAGAAAGATTTTTTAATTTAAATTTATTTAATTATTTTGATATGGATGTAAATGATGGTTGGTTGTTATATAAAAAATCCACTGGGGAGATTCATGTTTCTTTAAATCCTAGAAAGAAAGAAGAAATAATGAAATTTATTATTAAAGAATAGTCCCGGGAGGATTCGAACCTCCGTCACAGGGACCAAAACCCTGTATGATTGACCATTGTGCCTAAAAAGTCTACACCACGGGACTATAAAGAATCAGAGATTTAATTGACTTAAAAATCTTTTTGTTTCTTTTTGTATCTGCCTCTAGACTCAACTTTTTCTAGTCTTTCAAGAACTTCGTTAAATTGACTACATTCTTTATAACCTTTTAAAATAAAATTAAAAGCTTCTTCAAAACATTTATAGTGCTTGCTTTCTAAAGCTTGTTTTAGCAAATGTAAATCAACTGCTTTATCCTCTAACTTATTAGAAATAAAACCTAAACCAAAATCAATGAAATAAACTTTATCTTCCTTAATTAACATATTTGACGTAGTTAAATCATTATGGATTATATTATTATTATGAAGTTTTGCAATTTCTTTTCCAATATCTATACAAATTTTTTTTAAATCTTCTTTATTTAAATTATCTAAAATATCCTTAATTAATTTACCATCTATAAATTCCATTACAACTTTCATTTTTTTATCATCAACTTTAATTACATTAGGAACATTAATTCCAATTTG
>CAYHUI010000005.1:32364-40612 GCA_964360175.1 Candidatus Woesearchaeota archaeon | reverse complement strand
AATCTTCTCCTAATCTTCGTGCTAGTTCTATGAATCTTTGGTTTGGCATTTTTATTGTTTTTTCTATTGTAAATCTTTTACAGTATCTAAGAATATTGGATGCCCTCTTTCACCAGCACCATATTCTTTTGCTTCTTCTAGTGCCTCTTCTAATTTACCATGTTTTACTAAATCAAAAACTCTCTGATAATTTTCTCTACTTTCAACAAATCTTTTTTTAACACCAGGAACTTCTGCTGTTCCTTCTCCTAAAAGAGTTTTTGTAATGTGTAAATCTAAAGGATCATCTCTATCATCATCTCTAAATTTACTTACTACATCATCGGTCCATTTTAATCTGTGCCATAACACATAAGGTGCTACTTGGATTATGTGATCTAAATTAACTTTATCTTGATCTTGTAACCATGCTAAAGATTGAGCATATCTTACAATAGATTTTTCTTCTCTTCTACTTCCACTACCAACAAAAGCAGTTTGTAAATATAAACCATGTTCTGTACTTGTTGGATCGATACTTCTTTTTTGTCCATATTTAGGACTTACGTTCATTTCAGAAACCAAAAACGCAAAATAAGTTTCTGCATCTTTATCCAAAGGTATTGCTTTAATCTCATTTTCAATTCTTTGTTTATCTTCTTCACTTAAAACAGAAAATCCTTTGCTTATTAAATCAGATTCATGTTTTGTGATTATTTGTCTTAATTCTTCTTGTACTTCTCTATAAGGTTTCCCGGAATTTAAAATTTTTAATGCTTCTACAGTCAATTCAGGATTACTTAAAATTTTATCTTTTTCATTGTGGTAATCTTGACTAATAGAAACTACATTAGCTACGCCCGGAAATTTAGACTCAACTGCAATGTCAAACCTATCTAACATTGGGGGTATTAAACCATTATTACCTCCATCAGAATAATTACAAGTTGCAAATAATGGTTGTGCACCAGTTGAAATAAATTCGTTAAGGTAATTCCATTCTCCTCTATCAACTCCATTTAAAGTCATAGCTTGGTTAGATTCTGGAACTCTATTAAATTCGTCAAATACTTTTGGTCCGATCAAAACAAAGTGCTGCCATACCACCCTTTCCTCTTGACCATGTAATTTACCATAATCGGGTCTTCCAATCATTTTTTCTTCTGTTAATTGGGGATTTCCTCTAATAGCTACTCTTTTAACTAAATCTAATGGCAACCCATTAAATAATGAATTTAAGTATTCAGCAGAGGTTGTCTTACCTCCACCATATTCTCCAAATAAAAGTTGATTCCCTTTGTTAAGTTCTGTTAAAACACCAAAAAGTAATGCAGAATTATAACTCTGTCCAGAAACATTTAAATCATCTCTACATAAGTAAAAATCCTTTTTTATTCCATCATATAATCCAATTACTTTATCTCGTAAAATTTCTTTTTTGTTAGTCATTTTCTTCCTCTTTTAAAAATTTATTAAGACTATACTCAATAAGATGAGATTTATTTCTAAATCTACCTTCTTTTATAATCCTCTCTAATAATTTTATTGTTTCTTCTTCAATTGTTACACTTAGCTTTTGTTTCATTTTATACTACAAAATAGTAGAAAGTACTACTATTTAAATCTTTCTATTTGTTACCACTATTTAATTAGGAAAGTTTATATATAACTTATAATTTTCAAATTTGCCTGGATATATTACTTTGAGGTTTATTAACCTATAATAAATTTATGAAAAGTAATATCTTGGGCTACACGCTTATCCATAACTTACAACTTAATTTGATTTGTTGTATGAAATTCAACAAATTTAGTTAGTAGTTATAAAAGATGTGTGGGAAGCTCTTTTGCGAATACTAAATATGTGGTGTTTTAATAATTATGGATAAGCTAATCTTTGGCTCTTGTACCGTAACAGGGATTTTGATCTGAACGCCAGGAACGATGACTTGACTAATTCGAAATTTTCTTTAGAAGAAAACGAAAATACGGACGGCCGAATAGCCCAAGTAATCTAGGATTTATATTAAAAATGAAGTCTTACAAAAATTTATACCCAAAACTTTGTTCATATAAAAATATTGAAAAAGCTTTTAAAAAAGCTAGAAAAAATAAAAGTTCAATGTATTATGTAAAAGAATTTGAAAAAGATTTAGAAAATAATCTTTTACAGCTTAAAAGAGAATTAGAATCATTTACTTATAAACCTTTACTCTTAACTAAATTTGTTATTAGAGATCCTAAAACGAGAGTAATTAGGAAATCCTACTTTAGGGATAGAGTAATTTATCACATTATTGTTAACATTTTAGAACCAATTTATGAGAAAATTTTTATCTTTGATAGCTATGCTAACAGATTAAATAAAGGAACATTAGCTGCACTAAAAAGATTTGACAAATTTAAAAGAAAAGTAAGTGATAATGGAAAATTAGTAGAAAACCCTAAGAATAATAATATGATTAAAGGTTACGCTTTAAAAGCTGATATTAAACATTTCTTTGATACAGTAAATCATGATATATTAATCAAAATTCTAAAAAGAAAAATAAAAGATAATAGAATTTTATGGTTGATAAATCTTGTCTTGAAAAATTTTCATGATAAGGAAAAAGGTATGCCTTTGGGTAATATGACCTCTCAGTTTTTTGCTAATGTTTACTTAAATGAGTTAGATTATTTTGTAAAACATAAATTAAAAGCAAAATATTATATAAGATATGTTGATGATTTTATAATATTACATAACAATAAAGATGATCTAAAAGAATATAAAAAGAAGATTGATGATTATTTGATTAAAAATCTTAAATTAGAATTACATCAAGATAAATCAAAAATTTTTCCAATGTATAAAGGAGTCAATTTATTAGGATTTAGGGTTTTTTATTTTTATAAGCTATTAAGAAAAAGAAACATTACTCATTTTAATAAAAGATTAGCAGATCTCGAGGAAAAATATAAAAAAGGATTAATTGAATATAAACAAGTTATGGATAGTATTCAAGGTTGGTTTGCATATGTGATGTGGGGAAATACTTATAAATTAAGGAAAAATATCATTAGGAAAATTAATATGGTGTTTAACAATTAATAAATATAATATTTATTGCTTTTTATTTCCTCCATAAAAAAAATCTAAATAAGCTTTGATCGTATAAAGTTAAATTTGAGGATATAATAAGATTTTTAGCATAAACTGTTTTTTCAGGTAGAGAAGGTATCGGACAATTGATAGTACAAACATTAAAAGTAAAATTTAATGTTTCCGGTATTACATCACTTATAAAATTATAAGTGATTGGATAATTAATTGGATCAAGTGTTGAACCGCTTAATATTTCACTTCTTAAAGTATTGTTAAATTCTATTTCTCTTAATACTTTTTCTTGAACTAAACTCACATCAGCAGGCACAGCTTTTTCATTATTTGTGATCTTAGGTAAAATTGCTATTAAAAAACCTAACATTATTATTATTGCAATTGTTGCTTCTAGTGTTTTTAAAAATCCTTTTTTATCCATTTTTTGTTAAATTTTTTTGGTGAATCTTTTTCCTAAAAAGGTTCTACCATGCTTTTACATTAACCGTAACTGGTTTTTTTGTAGTATCATTATACAATATAAAATCACTCCATTGTAAAACATAAATATTTAAATTTTCTGAAGGTTGTACATCATTTAAACTTAATATTATTTCCTTTTCATCATATATAGTAATTGAAAAATCTTTTAGTTTAGGATATCTCCAATCAATTTTAAGTTTATTATAATCTTGTGAAATTTCTTTAAATTTATCTTCTGAAACACCTATTGAATATTCTCCAACTCCAAATATTGTTACATTACTTACATTAAGGATATTGATTGGATCAAAAGTTGGTTTTGTAGATCCTAAATTCATAGATTCAGAATATAATATTTCATAGATTAATTTCTTATCAGATTGAAAATCAGTTATATTAAAAATAATTTCCCTCTCTTGATCTAAAGGATTTTCTAGATCAAAAGGTAAAATATTTAGTTCGCTGTCTATAATAAGTATATTATTAGACGAAAATTTAAAGGGGAATACGTCTATTAAAAGAGTTTCAGATGATCCACTTTCACCGATACCAACTGCTGCTCCTGTTATCAAACCTCCACCAGTTTTACTTGTATCACTTGTATTAACAAAAAGAGGTATTTCGAGTAATCTCCAATAAAAATCGTCTTTAAAATTTTTTTCAACTATTGATAGTAATAAATCTCCTTTATATTCTTCGACTTGTCCTGGTCTTACAAATATAAATAAAAGTAATAAATAAATGATAAATATTCCAATGCTTATTGCCCAGTCTATATGGCCGTTACCTTTTTTCATTTTAATATCCTGTAAATGTAGTTATAATTAAATAACTAGTCACCATTAATATTAAACTATGTTTTAACCCCATTCTTGATTTGCCTTCTGAAAATTTACCTATCATTATTCCTGCAAAAAAACCTTGAATTAAAACCAGCCATATAAATATCAAGTTTACATTAAGTGTACTAACACTTGTACCAGTACCTCCACTTTCTAGATAAGATTCTAAATTACCACCACCAAAACCTGTTAATATTACACCCCCAATGTTCCCTATTTGAGGTATTAAATAAATTTGAAGTACTAACATTATCCCGATAAAAACAAAAAATACTAAATAGCCTTGCACTATTTGGGAATAAGTATTTGCTTTTCTTTCTTCTTTTATTTTTTTAATTTGAACTACTGAATCAGTAACTGCTTGTAATACCTCATCAACATTACCCCCGCTTCTCTCTGCTTCTATTACAACAGATATTGACCTTTTGATAACAATATTTTTTGTATCTAAACTAAAAGTTGTTAAAGCATCATCTAAAGGGAATCCCCACTTAATTTGATTTGCTAATTTTTCAACATAAGGGGTTAATTCTCCATAATCAGCAGTTGAAATTTTAACTATGGCTTTTGGTATAGGAATTCCAGATTTTACTGTTTCTACCAAAGCTCTTACAAATTCTAAAAATTTTAATTCTATTTCTCTTTGTTTTTTATTTTCTTTTAAGACATCAAGCCAAAATTGTGATGTACTTATCAAAAATGCAACTGCAATTAATGGTCTGAACCATCTATTACCTTCTCTAAATAAGAATACAAAATCTAATATTAATATTGTTATTCCTATTATCAATCCAATAATATGTTTTTTAGTTATCTTAAATCGCATTTTTAATTAAATTTCTGGTTGAGTTATATTTAAAAATAATAAAAAAACAATGTTTACGAAAGGCAATAATCCGAAAATACCTATTAAAGCAATTGTATTTATATTTATCCCACCAAGACTACCTGAAATTGTATCTAATATAGCTAAGGTTACTATGAATAATAAAGGAGCAGCAATTAAAACTCCTGTATAAACCTCTGAAAAAGTAGCTAAAGTCTCAACATATTTTTGTTGATCTAATCTATATGTTGTTAAAGTGTCATCTGATTTATCTTTTAAATATTGTTTTATATCGCCGCCCGTTTCTATTGTAGTAACCATCCCGTTTAACAATTCTTTTAATTCGTAAGATGGTGTAGTTGCTGCAACTGTTTTCAAAGCAGTAGATAAATTATAACCAAATAAATTTATGTAATTAATTATTTTTTTAATTTCAGTTTCTAAATACTTATATTCTTTAGATTCAAGTAAAAGATTAAAAATTTTAATAGGTTTAGTACCAGATCCAGCAATAGCTGCCATATGTACTACTGCAAAAACCAAATCAGATTTGATACCTTTATTTATGGTCCTTATAAGACTAGTTGGATAAAAATAAATAAAAACAAAAGTGAAAATCATTCCCAATATTCCGAAAATGATTGCTTGAATAAGACTAAATGTTAGAATAAAAGCTATTAATGCTACTAGGGGGAAAGCTAATAATGTAGAGAATAGCATAATACTTACATAAGTTTTTGATAATAGTCTTATATCAGCCAACCTTAAAGATTTGTAAAGTAGTTGAAAGAAATTAGGAAATTTTCTAGTTAACTTTATTGTTAAATTTTCCATGTATGTGTTAGCGATTTTTGAATATAAATTAGATTTATAAACAGAATATAATTCTATATCTATTGGTGTTTTTTTAGTTACACTTTTTTTACGTTGATATTCTATAAAATTTCTTAAATCTTCTTCTGTAATATTTAAATTTTTCAGATATTCTTTTTTAGTTTCTTTAATTAATGGAGATAAAAGCTCTTCTTTAGTAATTTGTTTTATAGATATAGATTCCTTATCTACTTGTTTTTTTAATAAACTTATTATATCTTTATTTTTCTCTGATACTTTAACAGGAATATCTTCGAATTCTTTAATTTGTATTATCTCATAAATGTTAGAATTTTGTTGTTTTATTTCTAAAATTAATTTGTTTATGTAATCGTTATAGGCAATTACAACTTCTTCCCTTGGTCTATTATTTAATATTTTATTGAGTAAAAATTCGTATTTTTCTACAGTTAAAAATCCTTTTTTATATTGAGATTCAAGATTTGTTAATTGTTTTAATAAACTTTGTTTATAGTTTTTATATATCTCTATCTCTTTAACATAGTCTAGTATCTTTTTAGCATACACTGAAATATCTTCCATTTTAAAAAAAGATTATTCTTTTTCTTGATCTGCAAGTTTCTGAATGTTTGTTGTAAGTTTTAAAATATAATATTTAATTTTCTCTAGATCCTCATCTAATTTTTCTAATTTAATTTTAGTTCCTTTTGCTAAATTTTTATCTTTTTTATTTTCATAATCTTTTATTTCTGAAATTAATTTTTCTCTTTCTTCCATTAAACTATTGAATTTAGATGAAATTTCTATTAATCCTTCAGCATTTTGATATATCATTTGCAATGTCATTTTAAATTACTTTAAATCTCCTAAGTACAACTTCTGGACTTTTGTAATATTCGTTTATTATATCTTGTACTTCTTTAAAATTGAATATTTTATGTTGATAAAGTTTAACTAAAAGTTTTGTCCTTAGTTTAAATTCTCTCTCTAAAACTTCTCTTGATATTCCCTGACGAGTATAAATTTTTTTAAAGATATAACTATCAGTTTTGAAGAAAAATGAATCTGTTTTTGGATCCCACATAAAAGGTGTGTTCAATATCGCACCTTTTTCTTCTTCAACATTAATAACTTCATTTATCTCTCTTATTCTTCTAACTTCTTTTCCTTTAACTTTAGTTTGGGTCATTACACAAACAACATCTAGAGTTTCTACTAGAGAAGATGATAAATTTATTGGAGGCGTTTGTAATCTTTTTATCATTGTATCTACAGAATTTGCATGCATTGTACTGAAAGAAGGGTGCCCCGATGCCATTCCTTGGAATAATACAAAGGCTTCTTTTCCTCTAACTTCTCCGACAATAACATAATCCGGCCTTTGTCTAAAACTTTCTCTAAGTAAATCAAATAGACTAACTTCTCCGTATCTTTGGCCAACCAAATTAGTTAAACCAACTCCTGCTCTTGCAACACTTGGTAGCCAATTATCATGTTTTAAGTTAAGCTCGCGGGTGTCTTCAATGCTAACAATTCTTGCTTGTGGTGGTATGAAAAAAGTTAAAGCGTTTAAGAAAGTAGTTTTACCAGAACCAGTACCCCCTATGATCATTATATTTAATTCATGCTCTATCAATATCCACAAATAAGCTAATAATTCTGGAGATACAGTACCGAACTTCATTAATTGAATTGGTGTCCAAGGTTCTTTTGTAAATTTTCTAATTGTAAAAGTTGGTCCTCTTGTAGAAATTTCTTCGGTAAAAGTTGCATTTACTCTAGACCCGTCAGGCAAAGCACCATCTAATAAAGGAGTTGCATATGATACATACTGGCCACATTTTTGGGCTAATTTTTCTACAAAACTAGTTAATTTCTTAACATCTGTAAATGTAATATTAGTTCTTAAATTTCTGTATTTTCTATGCACTATATAAATTGGATAATCAACACCATTGCATTCTATATCTTCTACAAAATAATCGTTAAGAAAAGGTTCAATTTCATTCAATCCAACAAAATCTCTGTAAATATAATACATTAATTTTAAATAAGAATACTTGCTTAATTTTATTCTTAACTCATCTAAAAGAACTCTGATATTTTTCTCTAAATATCTTATTAAAGTATCGCCTTCTTGTACACTAACAAAACTAATATTTATTAATTCTTTAATCCCTTCTTCTAGTACAACTAAAACTC
>CAYHUI010000005.1:0-32264 GCA_964360175.1 Candidatus Woesearchaeota archaeon | reverse complement strand
TCTTTTGTTTGTATTACTGTATTTTTATCTCTAAGTTTATTAATTACTGGAACTCCTGCACCTATCACCAATGTTAATACTACAATACCTAATCCTAGATATATCACAGCTGAAATCCATATTTGGGATTTTTTCATCATAAAAAGAAAATTAAATTAAAAATTTTTAATTATTATCCTTGGTCTGATTGTGATAAACAAGTACCCCATTTACATTCACTTGTACAAGATTGTTTTCCATTAGGTTGAGGAGGAGGACCACATTGTCGAGGCTGTTGTCCTATTTCACATTCTTCGCCAAGATTACTCTGTACTATACCATCACCGCATTGAGGTGCTGGTTTATATATTTGTTTTTTCTGTATGCAAGATCCAGTACATAAATTTCCTTCTGTATCTGTACGTTCTATTATAGGAGTTACTTCTACTACAGGTATTTTAGTTCCTGTATAAGTTAAGTTATATGTAGATGTAACAAAACCTTGTAAAGGTAACTTAGGATCATTACTTAATGCAATTGTTATTGGAGATTGATCTCCTTCTTTAAGAACAAATACAAATCCTGAAACTATACCTTCATTTTTATTTTCTATTGTAACATTTAATATATTAGCAGCATCATCAACTTTAACATTAGTAACCTTAATATCTGTACTTTGAGCGCATTGTAAAGCTATTAAAGAATTACATGCTGTTTCTTCTGTTGTTGTTCTAAATAAATTACCACCAAATCTAAAAACTAATGCAGCTAATACTATTGTAAAACCTATTAAAAGAACTGTAGCAATTAAAGGAGAAACACCTTTTTTATTTCTTTTAAAAATTTTAAACACCTCTTTTATATAATAATTTTATAATATTTAGTATTTAAAGATTTTGGTTTTAAGCAGGCAAGCAAGCATTTATTATATCTAATATAACTGTTTTTTCTGTACATGTTGTTGGAGCGCCTTCTCTTATTATAACTGGAAATACTATTATTTCTTCTAGAGTTCCTACATTAGCATCATAGCTTAATCTTGTTTGTTTTGCTTCACCTTCTTTAATAACTATATTTAATTTTTCTAGTACAGTATCTGAACTACCTGTAATACTCATACTAAAACTATCTATTGTAGTTGAACCTGTATTTTCTAAATCAAAAACAAGTTTATTAGTTTCATAACAAACATCTTTTACCCTAAATGATACTTTTGATGCACAATCAAATTCTCCAAGAGTTTGAGCCCCTGTTTTTTCTGCCTGTTGTTTAATTATATTCCCCCAAAAAGTCCAGATTAAAACAGCAAGTGCAATGGTAAAACCTATTAAAAGAACTGTAGCAATTAAAGGAGAAACACCTTTTTTATTTCTTTTAAAAATTTTAAACACCTCTTTTATATAATAATCAATTTTTATTTGTTTTTATAACTTTCTACTTTTTTACATAACCCCTATATCTGAAATTTTTGGTAAACATGTTCCCTCGCAACAAACTTCACTTTGACTGCAACCAGGAAGATTAACAGTACTACTACATTTAAAATCAGTGCTGCAGCAAATATTACCTTTACCAAGACATTTGTTGCAAAGTGTATTTAACCAGATAGTTGTATTACTATCAAATGTTAATTTTTTATCAGAACATGCTATTTCATTTATTTTATTATCTTCACCTTCAATAAATACCCAAGGAATAATAGCAAGATTGTATATTTGTTCTCCATCTGATAAATCAGTGATTGGAAAAGATCTTGTTTCTTGTGGTTTAAATGGTGTTGTTAAAGTTACAAAATCCGTACTTAATGTTTGACGACTACTTTCGGTTTGTATACTTAATTTATGAATACTAAATAAACCGCTGTTAATTAAATCTAGTTTTAATTTAGTCCCAGATTCTCTACATATTTCTGATACCCTCATTTCTATATCAGTACAATATAATTCTGATTCTGAACTACCTTCTATATCTAATGATTTTATTTTATTAATAGTAAAGGTTGTTATAAAAGCAGCCATTGAAATAGTAAAACCTATTAACAAAACCCATCCTATTAATTGGCTAACTGCCTTTTTTTTATTTATCATTTTAATCTTTACCATAGATATTTATTTCAGTTGTATTGCCTTGAGTTGATTTTAAAACTACAATTAAATCTGGAGCTTCGGGAGTTCTAAAGTTATAAAATATTCCTCCTATATCTAATCTAACAAATTCTGTTGAGTCTAATTTAGATCCTGTAAAACCACCATAGCCTTCTTCATAATTTTCTATTGGTACTGGAACACTATGAACAAATTTTTTTCCTCCTATCAACAAACTTACATCATTAATTGTATCTTGCTCGCTTCCAAAAAGATCTTTTGGTGATTGCCCTGGTATTAAAACCTTTATTGATTCATTTAAAAAATTTTTAACATAAATTTTCTTTTCTCTTTGATCGTGATAGACATAAATTAAACCTATTGTTGGATTTATATTTTTTGCGTAATCAATAAAATCTTCTGTAAAATTTGTTAAGGTATTTGAGACGTCTCCTTCATTATATAGAACATAGTTTGTAATTTTTGGACTTTCTGTAAGATAATTTTGTGATAAACTATTAAAATCTCCGAGAATTTCAGCTTCTTCTAATCTATTTGGTATTGCAACTAAACCGAATATAGCTAAACTTAACAATAAAACTATTATTATGTAGAATTGACCTCTTTTATTCATATAGATATTTAAGAAAAAACTTGTATAAAAGTCTTTTCTTTTTGATAAAATTTAACCGAAATAAGCATTACCCTCTGGTTTTTCTTCTTTTTTTGTCCAACATTTTTCTATTTTTCTTAATACTTCTTCAACATCTTTTTTAATGCTATCCCATTCTTTAAATAAATTTTTAATAAACAAGCTGTCTTCTTTCTCAGTAGTTGAATTATCTAAAACTAAAGATCTTTTTTCATATACAATTATTTTTTCATAAATTTTTGAAAGCTTATTTTTCTCATCTTCATTAAAAAATTTAGTGTCGTGAATTTCAACTAAAGAACTGAGATTTGGATAAATAACTGATTCAATAATTTTACTACAAAAGTTAAGTTTATCTATCATTCTACGTCTTATATTTCTTAATAAAAAATCTTTTTTCTCTATCACATCTAATTCAAAAATATTATTTAACTCATCAAGATTAGGTAGATCATATTTATCTTTAAATTTGTTATACTCTTTCTTAACATCAAATTCTTCTTTCATTTTAAAATTGATTAATAAAATAAGTATATAAAAGTTATTAAAAGCCTCCGGGGAGATTTGAACTCCCGACCTCAACCTTACCAAGGTTTTGAACAGTTTTATACTTGTGCTCTACCACTAAGCTACAGAGGCAATGTGGGGGGCAGGATTCGAACCTGCGAAAGCACTAAGCTACAGGATGTCTTATGCTTAGACTTTTCTAGTAGCAGTCTTAAGTGTGGCATATGTTATAATATTTATAAAAATCTATAATCATATCCTGCCCTTTTGACCACTCAGGAACCCCCACGCTTATTTTTATCTATATTAAATTACTTATAAACTTTTTTATGATTATAAAGCCCCTGGAGGGTATTGCACCCCCGCCTGTTGATTACGAGTTTCAGCTTAAAAACCAACTGCTCTAACTGACTAAGCTACAGAGGCAAAAGTTTTATTTTAATTGTTCTAATAAATTGTTTTTAAATCTTTTTTGGCAGTCGCTACAAATAGTTTTTAAAATTTTATTTGTTTTTATATAAGTACCTTTAATTTTTTTTAAAAAAGTTTCTTCTATATTTTTACTACAAATATCACATTTAACCATAAAATAAAATAATTAATTTAATATTTAAATTTGTTTATTATAGAACTTCAAAATTCCTTCTATCTATTTGACTTCCACAAAAGATACAATTATAAGAATAGGGTATATAATTTCTAGAATCTTTTATTACTATAATCTCAAAAATACCTCCACATTTTGTACATTTATAGCTAATAGCTTTTTTAGATTTTTTTAATTCTTCCATTTTTATAGTTTGACCTCTTCAATTTTTAAAAGTTGATCTAAAGTAGAACAAGGGCCAAAATATATATCTTTAAAAGTACTAGTGTGTTCTCTGGCTATTTTTTTAGCTGCTTCATATGTTTTTGCTTTAAAGCGATATTCAACCTTATGGGGTTCAGGATCGGGCATCCAAGCTCCACCATCAAACATATAAGCACGAACTGTATATTTTGCTAAATATTCTACCATTTTACATATTATAATATAGTTGTATCTTATTTAATCATTTTTAACAAAAATATAGTAATAGTGTTGTATTTTTTAGAAAAATTTATATATTTCAAACTCTTAAAAATCATAGGATGTTAGACAATAAAATTATAAAACAAATTAATGATTTTGTTTATATCAAGCCTAGAACAGTACAAGAAATAGCTTTACTTATTAAAAAAAATTAGAGAACTGCTAACAGATATGTAGATTTAATTGCAGAACAAGAAGGTAATATTTCTACAAGAATATTTAGAGAAGGAACAAAAGGAGCTTTAAAAATAGTTCATTGGAATTCGATAGAAAAAATACATTCTTCAGAATTTCAAGAAAGATTATTCAAGTATATTGAATCCGGAAGAACAAAAGACGATTTTAGTCCTTCTGAAATTTATCAGTATGTTGATTCAAACAAAAAAAGTGCAAAGATATTAATAAATAAAATATATTCTTCAAAAGAAAACTTCGACGATTTTGCAAATTTATTAAGAAGTGCTGACTCTCAAATATTATTTTTTTCTGGAAATTTAACTTTTAGTAATATTAGTTATCATGATAAAAAAAATTTTGGAGATTATGGAAGAGTCAGCAAAACAAAATATAAAAACTAAGATATTAACAAGAGTAGAAATTCCAGGATTGGATAATATAAAGAATATTCTAGCTATAAATGATAGGATTGGTAAGGAGATGATTGAGATAAGACACTGTTATCAACCACTTAGAACTACAATAATAGATAATAAAGTTGTTGTATTTAAAGAATCAAGAAAACCAGAAGTTTACGCTAAAGGAGAACTTAAAGAGGAGATTAACATACTTTATTATATTTATGATGAAGAATGGATTGAATGGATGCAGAAAGTTTTTTGGAATTTATTTAGAAGCTCTATTCCAGCACAAAAAAGGATTTTAGATATAGAAACAATGAAAAAAATAAATTAAAATTATTTTGCTGGATTTAATTTAGTTGAATTTGGCATTTCATCCCAAGCTAGCTTAAACATATTTTCTAATGCACCTGCAAAGAATGGTGTATTTACCCATACCCCAACATCATAACTTGGATGTACTTCTTTATCATCCATTAACATAAATAAAAGTTCTTTGCCATCTACAATACAAAATCTAGCATTAATATTATCTGTATGTTTAACTTCCACATGTTTGGATATATCTTTAATCGAACCTATATTTTCTTTTGTTATTGCTGTAGCAATTCTAATTTTAACATTTTTCTTTTTTAACTTTTCAAAAAGAGGTGCTAAAGCTTCTATCTTTCTTAACACACCCTTACTTGTTGTCATTATTGTAACTGATTTTTCTGCATTCTTAACCATTAATTCTAGATGAGAATATACATTAGGTCTGCCACGTATTGCACCACTTAAATCTGTTGGTTCAATAAATTCAACACCTTGTTTATGTAGACTATTCAATTCATTTAAGATATCAGTGTTAGTTAAATTTTTTAATTTATCTATATTTAATTCTGCTTCTTGTTTTATTAATTTTTTAACCCTCTCTATAACTTCTTTTGGATCTACAGCAATATATTTAATTGGTTTGCCTAGTTTCATCATAACAAAACCTTTTTTTTCTAAACTTTCCAATACATCATAAGCTCTACTTCTAGGTACATCTCCTATATCGCTTAATTCACCTGCTGTAGAAACACCACGAGAAAGAAGTGCTGACCAAATTCTTACTTCATATAAATTCAATGCAAAAATTTGTCTTAGTTTAACCAAAAATTCATCTTTTACTATCATATAAAAACCCCTCCCAGGTACCACCCCTTTTAATTGATAGTCCTTTCCTACTCAAAAAGGACATAAACTATTGATTGATAATAACCATACTACTATATAAAGATTATTATTTTATAGTGATATATTTCCCTTTATTGTATTCGATCAAATTTTTAAGCTCTTCTATTAAATTTTTTTGATTTTTTAGATATTATAAATTCTTTTTATATCTTCAATAGTATTAATATCTTGGATTGTTTTTTCTTTAATCCTTAATCTTTTTACTCTTGGAAATCTTAAAGCATATCCTGAATTATAAGTAGGACTTTTCTGTATTTCTTCATAGCCAACTTCGATAACAATTTTTGGTTTAACAACAACTTCTTTACCTTCTTGTTTTATGATTAAAGGTTTTAATAGCTTAGTCATTTCATTATAAGTAATATCTTCTTCTGATTTTTCCTTTATACCTGTACTGACTTTTCCAACCTCTAACAATTTTCCCTCTTTATCTTGACATGCTATAGTATAAGAAGAAAGCCACCTTGCTCTTTTTCCTTCACCATATTCAGCCTTAACAACAACTAAATCTAAATTCTCTAAAGTTGATTTTAATTTATACCATCCATTTACATATCTTCCTGGTTTGTATGTAGAATTTAAATTTTTAATCATCAATCCTTCATTACCATTTTTCAAAGATTCTTGATAGAATTCATTAGCTTTTTTTATATCATCTGTAACTAGTTTTTTGGTTAGAACTATTTTACCTTTGATTTCTTTGATTATCTTTTCTAGTAATTCGCGTCTATCTTTTAATTTTTCATTCATTAAACTTTTTCCGTTGTAGTAAATAATATCAAACACATTTGATTCTACTGGGAATTTTTCTGCCATTCCTTCTATATCATATTTTCTTTTGATACGTTGAGAAATATTTTGAAAGGGCAGATGTTTTCCTGTTTTTTTATCATAAGCAACTGCTTCTGCGTCTATTATAAAAGAATTTCCTTTAACATTTTCTTTTATATATTTAACTACATCCGGAAATTGTTTTGTAACATTCTCTAATCTTCGTGTAAATAATTTAATATCTTTATCTTTATGTATTTCTAAGCGAAATCCATCGATTTTGAATTCTAGTTGAACTGGTTTTCCCAGAGCTTCAAAACTTTCTTCTATATTTTTAACTAGGATAGGTAACATTAATTTCAATGGTCTTCCTGGTTTTAAAGAAACTTTTCCTGCTTTATTCTCTTTGGCTCGCTCTGCAACTTCTGCATAATCTCCCAGTAAATTATAATCTTCTTCTACCTGTTTAACATCTAGATTAAATGATTTAGCAATTGCATCTCTTACAACACCCTCTGCAATTCCGACTCTTAATTCTTCTAAAATAGTTCCTACAATAAATCTAGATTCATTAGGTTTAGCGCTTGTTAAAAGTTCTGTAACTAAACTTATTTTTTTATTAACTGTACCTTCTCCTTCTAAATCAGCTAATTTTCTTATATTATTAAAAACTTTATCTACTGTTAAATTTTTTGTAAATAAAGTAGCTTGAGTTTTCTTTTTTATTAAAGCTTCTGTAACTTTTCCTAGATCTCCTAGTCCACTCCATAATTTTTCAATTTCATTTACAGAGATACCAGTTGCGCTGTTAATAGCTTTTATCATTAATCTAGAACTAAAACCTATTTTTCTTTCATCATAATCCGGAAAAACTTTACCTTGTAGTAAATTAACAATTTTTGCAAGATCTTCTCTGCTACTTTTTCTAAATAATTCTACTAATATATCTGTTTTTATCAATCTTTTTGTTGTTGATTCTAGTTTTCCATAAAATTCAACTAATTCAGAGTAATCCATATTTCTTTTTTAGTTTTTTAAGTTTATATAATTTTTTATAATGGATATATTTTATATAATTCAATTACGATAAATATTTAAAAAAGAGATTGTTAAAATTTACAAAATGAAATTTAAAATAAAAAAAGTTGAAAAACATGTTAAAGGAACTGTTAAAAGTATTAGCAAAGAATCTAGGAAACATACTGCTACTGCAATAACTACTGGTTTTGCTTTTATTATTGCTTTGGTATGGCGTGATGCTATTTCAGAAGGTATTAACAAAATGATTGAAGTTTTTAATATAACAGGAAGCGAATATCTATATAAAATTTTAACAGCGGTAATAATTACAATAATTGCAGTTATTGGGATAATACTTTTTTCTAGATGGAGCGAAAAGAAAGAAGATTAGAATAATTTCACAAGTTTTATATATAAAAAAATTTTAGTTTTAATAATGGAATTAGACGATTGTATAAAAAATAGAAGATCTGTTAGAAGTTTTTTAGCTAAAAAAGTAGAGATTGAAAAAATAGGTTTAATTCTAGAAGCTGCTACTTTTGCACCTAGTTCTGGTAATTTACAGAATTGGAGGTTTATAGTAGTTGATAATGAAAAGAAAAAAGAAGAAATAGCTGATGCTTGTTTAAAAGAATATTGGATGTTAGAATCTCCTGTTTTTATTGTGGTTTGTAATGATCCTGTTAATATCGAAAGGTTCTTTGGAGAGAGAGCTGATTTTTATGCAACTCAAAACTGTGCTGCAGCTATTGAAAATATTCTGTTAAAAGCAGCTGATTTAGGATTGGCTAGTAATTGGGTTGGAGCTTTTGATGAAAATGCAATTAAAAGAATTTTAAAGTTACCAGATAGTATAAAAGTTGAAGCTGTTGTTGTAATTGGATATAGTAAAGAAGAAAAAGCTCTGTCAAAAAGATACAGCTTAGAACATTTAACTTATTTTAATGAATGGGGTAAATTAAAAGAACTATTATTCCCTCTAAGGAAAATTTCTAAAGAAAAGAAAAAGTTCAGATTATTTAAATAAATGAAATGTATTCAAGAAGAATTGCAATATTTGTTTTAAAAAAAGAAAAAAGAAGCTAACGCGTATGCGTTAGCAAAAGTGTTAAAAGGGCAATTTAAAGGGGGGTTAAAGAACTTTAGTTGCCCCATTTAACTATTAGTACATGTCAATACCCAATTCTCTACTAACTTTAATTGCTTGTAAAGATGGTTTGTTATAGTCAACTTTTCCTAGTACATATGGGGAATTAACACCTGTTATGATGGTCATAATCCTTACTTTACCATTCATATCTGCATTAATTCTTGCGCCCCAAATTACATTAGCATCTTTATCCAAAGCTCGTGTTACTATCTCTCCCATTCTACTTACTTCTTCTAAAGTTAGGTCATCTCCACCTGTTACATGAATTAGAGCTCCTGTTGCACCTTCGTAATTCACATCTAGTAATGGGTTTGTTAAAGCTCTTTTAGTAGCTTCTTCAACTCTATTTTCAGAATCACTTTCACCAACACCTATAACAGACACACCACCATTTGTCATTATTGCTTTTACATCTGCATAATCTAGGTTGACTAAGCTTGGAATTGCTATTGTCTCTACAATACCTTTAATCATAGTTGAGACTAATTCATTTGCAACAGCAAATGCTTGTTTTATTGGTAAGTTACCAGCTATTTTTACTAGTCTGTTGTTATCAATTACAATTACAGTATCACTAACTTGTCTTAATTGTTGTAAACCATATTCTGCCTTATCAACTCTAGCTCTTTCAATATCAAAAGGCATTGTTACTGTACCAATGACGATTGCACCAATTTCTTTTGCTAGTTGAGCTACTATAGGTGCAGATCCTGTTCCAGTACCTCCACCTAAACCAGCACAAATAAATACCATATCAGTATCTCTTAATGCATCTTTAAGTTCATGCATGCTTTCTTTAGCAGCATCTCTTCCTTTATCCATAAATCCACCTGCTCCTAAACCTCTAGTTAATTCTCTTCCAATAAGGATTTTTCTATCAGCTTCAGAAATATCTAAATGTTGTTTATCAGTATTAATAGCAATTATTTCTGCTCCTTTAATTCCTTTTTTATAAAGCCAAGTAACAACATTATTACCTGCTCCTCCAGCCCCAACTACTTTTATATTTGCTTGACCTACTTCTATCTCATTGAAGTTAGTCTCTTTTACATTTTTTAATGCATTTTGGATAATAAATTCCATTTTCTACCCCTCCCTCTTATTTTTTTAATGATTGTGTGAAGTATATTCTATAAAACCATAAAATTTATATATTGGTTTTGATATACTCCTTTTCAGAAAGAGTTTTTAATTACCCAAAATAAAGCTCTTTAAACTTATAAAACTAAGTAGTAAGAAAATATACACACAAAGTTCATTTCAAAACCCAAATTGATTTTAATACCCAAATTAAAATCAAACATCGAAATGAAACTTGAATTTTAAGCTTTTATAGCTTTTTCTTATATTTGATTTGATATTTAAACATTTTTAATGTGTAAAATATATTTTAAACAATATAAATTTTATTTAATTCGCTTTTTATAATCAAATATGTGTTAAAATATGAAAGATTTAATAGCAAAAGATAATGATTTTATCGAGGTAAAAACAGATTCTGAAACTTTTAAAGGAGTTTTAATGCCTAACTCTAATAATCAAACTTTATTCTTAAAATTAGATTCTGGATATAATATTGGTATTTCTAGAAATAAAATAAAAAATATGAAAATTATTAAAAAATATAAAGAAAAAAAAGAGCAGACTAGCAATTTAAAATTTAAAAAAGATTTACCACTGATTTGTATTTTACATACAGGAGGTACAGTTGCTTCTAGAGTTGATTATACAACAGGGGGTGTATCTCCAAAATTTTCTCCACAAGAATTAATAGAGATGTTTCCTGAAATTGAAAAAATAGCTAATATAAAATCAAGATTAATAGCAAATATATGGAGTCAAGATATGAGATTCAGTCATTATAATCTAATTGCTAAAGAGATAGCTAAAGAAATTAAAAACAATATTAAAGGGGTTATAATAACTCAAGGTACAGATACTTTAGGTTATACTGCAGCTGCCTTGGCTTTTATCTTAGAGGATTTAAACATTCCAGTTATATTAGTTGGAGCTCAGCGTAGTTCTGATAGAGGAAGCACTGATGCTGCTGTAAATTTAATTTGTGCTGCTCATTTTATTGCAAAAACTGATTTTAGTGAAGTAGCAATATGCATGCATGAATCTATGAATGATGATAGTTGTTTAATATTACCAGCTTGCAAAACTAGAAAAATGCATACTTCAAGAAGAGATGCATTTAAAGTTGTTAACACAAAACCATGGGCAAGAGTTAATAAAAATAGGAATATAGAATTTTTAAAACATGATTATAAAAAAACAGATAAAAATAGAAAATTAAAATTAAAATTATTTAAAGATAACATTAAAGTTGCAATATTAAAACAGCACGTAAATATGTTTGCTGAACAATTTTTATTCTATAAAGATTATAATGGTTTAGTAATAGAATCAACTGGTTTAGGATGCTTGCCAATAACAAAAAAAGATAGATACTCAGAAGAATCTGAAAAAATTTTAAAAACTATTAAAGAATTAGTTAAAAACAATGTGATTGTAGTAGAGGCAGCTCAAACTATTTTTGGCAGAATTTGTTTAAATGTTTATGAAGATCAAAGAAATGCTCAGCAAATAGGTGTTTTAGGTAATTATAATGATATGCTGGCTGAAACTGCTTTTATAAAATTAGCTTGGTTGTTAAGCAATTTTCCAAAAGATCAGGTTAAAGAATTAATTACTATAAATTTAAGGGGAGAAATAAGCGAAAGAACTTCAGAAGATTTCTTGGAATAAAAATGGATTATGAAAAACTTGGTTTAAAAATTGGTTTTGAAATTCATCAACAATTATCAACAAAAAAATTATTTTGTAATTGTCCTTCTATATTAAGAGAAGATGCTCCAAATTTAAAAATTGAACGTAATTTAAGAGCTGTGGCTGGTGAATCTGGTAATATAGATATAGCAACTTTATATGAGATGCAAAAAAAACTTAATTTTGTTTATGAATATTACAAAGATAGCAATTGTTTAGTTGAGCTTGATGAAGAACCACCCCATAATATTAATAAAAAGGCTTTAAATATCTCTTTACAAGTTGCTTTACTTTTAAATACAAAAATTCTAGATGAAATTCAAATTATGAGAAAAGCTATTATTGATGGTAGTAATACTTCTGGTTTTCAAAGAACAATGTTAATTGCAAGAGAGGGTTATCTAGAAACAAAGCAAGGTAAAGTTGGGATTGCAGAAATATTTTTAGAAGAAGACGCTGCAAGAAAAATTAAAACTGAAGATAATGTAATAGTTTATAGATTAGATCGATTAGGAATTCCTTTAATAGAAATTAAAACTTATGCTGATATAAAAACACCAGAGCAAGCTGTAGAAGTTGCAGAAAAACTCGGTATGATTTTTAGAAGTACTAATGCAGTTAGAAGAGGTATTGGAACAATAAGACAAGATATTAATATTTCTATTAAAAATGGGAATAGAGTTGAGCTTAAAGGTTTTCAAGATTTAAGATCAATGAAAAAAGTTATTGATACTGAAATTTTAAGACAGTTAAATTTAATCAAACAAAATAAAAAAGTTAAACAAGAAGTTAGAAAAGTAACTTTAGATTTTAAAACTGAATTTCTAAGACCAATGCCTGGAGCAGCTAGAATGTATCCTGAAACTGATATTCCTACAATTAAAATTACAAAAGAAATTTTATGGGAGATAGAATTACCAGAATTACTAACAGAGATAACATTAAGCTTAGAGAAAAAATATGATATAGATCCAAGTTTAGCAAGAACTTTATTAAAGAAAAAACAAATTAATGAGTTTGAATATTTTGCAAAGAAATTTAAAAATATTAAACAAGCTTTTATTGCAGAAACTTTAGTTTCTAATTTTAGGGAAATTTTAAAGGAGAAAGGCGATCCTTTTAGAATTAATAAAAATCATTTTGAAATTATTTTTAAAGATTTAAATGAAAATAAGATTAGTAAAAATTCTGTTATGCAAATTTTAATTGATATTTCTAAAGGTAAAGAATTAGATCTTAAAAAATATAGTATATCAGAATTAGATTTAGAAAAAGAAATAAAAGAATTAATTAATAAAAATAAAGATTTAAATGTAAATGCTTTAATGGGAATTATTATGAAAAAATATAAAGGTAAAGTTGATGGTAAAAAGGTTATGGAAATTTTAAAAAAGTTTGTTTAACTAAAAACTCTTTTTATTTTCTTTTCTAAAATTTTTTCTTCTTTATGTAAAGTTCCTGTAAAATGATACATAGAATATAAACTAAATGCAAAAGGTCCATAACCTAAATAACCAAGCAAAGGCATTTCAAATATTTTATATCCGATTATAGGTATATTTTCAATAAAAGGTATATTATAATACCATTTAATTACAGCATGATAATTCCAGAACTCCCAGAAAAATCCTGTAATAGTACCAGCTATAAATAAAGATATTGGAACTAATAATTTTCTATCTTTTAAATGACTTATTATAGAAGGTTCCTTAGCTAAATAATTAATTGGATCTAATATAAAGAAAAATGCCATCCAAACTACTGGAAAAAAATAAGTTGAAAATAAAATTGGAGTGATAAAAGTAAATATTCCTATTGCAATCATTATATATAAAAATTTTTTAGTAATTCTATGTTTAGATTTTAGTTTAAAATGATCTAGAAAATGGATTGAGGAGATTAATTCGTAAGTTTCAGCTATGGCAGGCAATACAGTTGCAAACGATAATGAAGCTTTTAAAATTGTAAAAATATTTACAAAAGGGGATGTTAATGTATTAGCACTTGCATACTGCCAATTACCCAACGATAAATTAAAAAATTCGTATATCCACCAGAATATTATAGATAATAAAATTAAAAATAAAAATTGATGTAATCTATTTGTTATTAAAGAATTTTTTGCTATTCTATAAACAATTGCATCTAATAATAAAATATAACCAAACCAGACTATTGGGAAATACCAGCTTGAAAAAAGTTCAATTTTAAGAAAGAAATTTACTTGTGCAAATACTATTAATAATAAACCTAGTATCCCATATTTTTTAAACATTTTTAAAGTAAAGGTCTAGTAATCTTCATAGCTTTACATAAAACCAAAGGTGTCACAGTAGGAATCTGACACTCCCAGCTCCTAACTTGCTTTAAATTTTTACTTAATGCAGAAATATTATTAAGAACATTCAACATATTCTCGCTAATCCTCATATTTTTAACAGGATATTTAATTTTTCCATTCTTGACAAAAAAAGCTCCATCTCTAGGCATTGTTGAAAAATCTCCAGTAAAATAATTATTAAATCTAGTATACCAAACATTAGTTACATACAATCCATGTTTTATTTTTTTAATAAGTTCTTCTTTTTTATAATTTCCTGGTTCTAAAAAAAGATTAGTTGTTTCTGGTGCTATTAAACCAGCATTAGCAGTTGTTTTTACTTTATAACGTTTAGCAGTTGAAGTGTTATGCAAATAATTTTTTAAAATACCGTTTTTTATAACAGTAGTTTTTTGGGTTGGAACTCCTTCGTCATCAAATTTAATTGTATTCAAACCATTTGGTAAATTCCCATAATCGATTAAATTTACAATAGGACTAGCAACTTTTTTATTCAATTTATTATAAAAGAAAGATAAACTTGATTCGACGTTAAATATAGAGGAAGCAGACCCGACATTATTAAGAAGGGACGCAAAAGGCAAATGTTCAAATAAGATATCATATTCCCCAGGTTCAACAGATTTAGGATTTTTAGAAAGTTTTGCTATCTCTCCAGCTTTTATTGCTGTATTTTCTATATCTAATTTATCAAGCATTCTGGAACAAGAAGTTTCATGGCCTGATGCTAACTTATTTATATTAGATCTTATTGAGAAATATAAAGAAGTTAATTTATCAGAAGCTTCTACATCATTTGAAGTTATTAAGCTTATATTATCAACTTGATATTCAAATATACCTCCAGATCTTTTTCCTCCTGATTTTTTAGCTATATTGATTGCATTTTCAACGTAGCTAACAGCTTCTTTTTCACTTAGATCTAAAACTTTTTGATCATAGCAATCTTCAATTTTTTTATATTTAAATGGACCTTGTGCAATTCCGTTATAATTTTTATTTCCTGGCAAATATTTAATAAAATTCATTAATTTATTTATAACTTCATCAGCTCTTTTTTTATACAAATTTTCAGAAGCAGGAGTTATAGCTCTGTCCTTAAATTCTTTAAAACTTGTGCTTACAATTTTTTTATCTTTTACTATAAACAAACTAATATCCCTTAATATTTCAGTGCCTGTTTTAACAATTTTATTATTGGCAAATTTAATTTGAGATGCATCTAAATCATGAGATATAATAACAAAATCATCTATTTTTTCTTTTTCTAGTTTTTCTTTTATATAGTAAGGTAACATTTTAATTTAATGAACTTTTATGTTTTTTAATAACATGTATGCACCGCCGTGCCAGACTGGAATGCCCTGCATTGGTTCCCCTTTACCGCAGCTTGCAGCATGAAATTCCATTTCTTTTGAAAGTGCAGCTACTGATTTATATAAAGCAGGTGTATTAATTTCAATAGTTGGATTTCTTAATGGATATAAAATTTTACCATTCTTAATGAGATAAGCTTCATTACCAACATACCTCTGATTTAATCTTAAATCATCTATATTCCATTCGGTAAAACTTTTTATATAAATTCCATTTTTAACTTCTTCAAATAATTCTTCTTTTGTATAATCGCCAGGCATCATAAAAGTATTTGACATCCTGATTAAAACTTCTTTATCATAGTTATTTGCGCGTGCTGATCCGTTGCTTTTTAAATTCATTGTAGCAGCAGTTGATCTGTTATGCAAAAATTCTGTTATTAAACCGTTTTTAATTAAGTATTTACGTCTAGCTTTAACACCTTCATCATCATACAAATAAAACCCATAACTATTAGGCAATGTAGGATCATCAACTAAATTTACAACATCGCTGCCAATTCTTTTTCCTATCATCTTTTCTGATATAAAAGATTCTCCAGCTTGTGCAGCCTCTCTCCCAAAAATTCTGTCAGCTTCGTAAGGATGGCCCCCTGATTCGTGAACTGCAATACCAGTAACTTCTGGTGAGGTTATTACATCTAAATTATGTGTTGGAACTTTTTTACCATATTTTAAAGTATTTTGCATTGCTTTTATTTCATTTATAATATTTTCATTTAAGTTCCATTTTTTCAACGATTCATAACCACCAGTATTTCCATATTGCCAGTAACGCTGCATTGAATTATTATTATTTTGAACTGTTAGATAATAAAATAAATTTAAGAAAGGAATTTTAGAGCTAATTCTAGAACCTTCTGAATTTATATAATATTTTTCCACTAAATCATCTGTAAAACTTAAAAATCTACCAGGAACTTTTATTTTTAATTTTAAAATTTCTTTTTCTAAATCTAGTAAAATTTTTAGTTTTTCTTTTATAGATAAATTTTCTAATTTAATTTTTTCTCTTACTTCATAAGTTTTTTTATAAGATTTATTATGAGAAAATTCAACACCTTCTTTTAATTTAGAAGAAGCTTTTGTTAATCTGTAAGATTTTTCTATTAATTTTTTAATTTCTGATGTATCTAATGTATTTATCGCCATAAAACCTAAAGTTTTGTTTACAACTAACCTAACACCCAAACCTATAGTTTTATCAAAATTTGCTAGTTCTGTAACTCCATTTTTAACTAAGAAAGAATTTGAAGTATGGGTTTCTAGTCTAGCTTCTGCATATTCTGCCCCTAATTTTAATGCATAATCTAATGCTAACTCTGCTAATTCTTTATACATATGTTTTTATCACTATAAGAAGTTTATAAAAATTGTGGTGTTATTAGATAAATTTAAATAATTCAAGGTTTTAAAAAATAAATACAAAAAAGGTGATCTCAATAAAAGAATTATACAATAAAGATATAACTGAAAAATTAAATAAAAAGAAAGTAACTTTATTAGGTTATGTTCATGAAGTAAGAAACATAGGTAGTATAATATTTTTATTAGTAAGAGATAATACTGGGATAAGACAAGTAACTGCTTTAAAGAAAGATATAAAACCGGAAATTTTTAAAGAATTTTCTAAAATTCCAAAAGAATCTGTTGTTAAAATTGATGGGATAGTAAATGCAAATAAAGAAGCTCCTAATAATGTTGAAGTTCTTTTAAATAATTTTGAGATATTAAGTAAAGCAGCTTCTGTTTTACCATTAGAAGTTACTGAAAAAGCTCCTGCTCTTCAAGCACAAAGATTAGATTTTAGAAGTGTTGATTTAAGAAAGCCAAAAAATTTAGCTATATTTAAAATTCAGTCTAAATTAATCGAAGGTATGCAAGAATATTTACACAATAATAATTTTATTCAAGTTAATACACCTTGTATAATGGGAGCTGCTTCTGAAGGGGGTGCTGATGTTTTTAAATTAGATTATTTTGGTAAAGAGGCATTTCTAAGACAAGATCCACAACTACATAGACAATTAACAATAGCAGCAGGTTTTGAAAAGATTTTTGATTTAGGACCTAGCTGGAGAGCAGAATTAAGTCATACTGTTAAACATTTATGTGAATACAGAAGTTGTGCTGTTGAAATGGCTTTTATTGATGACGAAACTGATACCATGAAAATAGAGCAAGAATTAGTTGTAAATGCTATTAAAAAAGTTATACAAGACTGCAAAGAGGAATTAGAATTATTAGACATTAAATTAAGTATACCTAAAACACCATTTCCAGAATTAAGATTTCCAAAAATTTATGAAATTTTAGGTAAAAAACCAGATAAAGTTAAACATCATGACTTAGATGCAAAAGACGAAAAAAAATTATATGAATATGTAAAAGAAAAATATAAAACTGATTTTTATTTCATAAATAGATTTCCTTCTATGTTAAAACCGTTTTACGTTATGAAAGTTGATGAAACTCCAGAATATGCTAGAAGTGTTGATTTATATTTTAAAGGTTTAGAGTTAAGTTCTGGTGGTCAACGCGAACATAGATATGATAAACTTATGGAAAATATCAAAGAAAGAAATTTAAACTTAAAAAATTTAGAATGGTTTACAAAGTTTTTTAGATTTGGAGTTGCACCTCACGGAGGTTTTGCTATTGGTATTGAAAGATTAACTAAAAATTTATTAAATTTAGAGAATATAAGAGATACAACTTTATTTGTAAGAGATCCTGATAGATTACTACCTTAATAACTTGATAAAAATATAAGTTCATATTTATTTTGTTTAAATTTGATCGTTAATGTGTCTAATAATATCTTTTCAAATATATGTTCTATAATGTTAACTAAAGCATGATAAACTACCCTATCTCTGAAGGCAGAAGCATGAATCTTTCTTGTTTTTGGGTCTTGAATAATAAATTTCTTTAAAGGTTTTGGTTTATAAATTAATTTTTCTAATTCGTATTTTACTTATTATTTGAATATAATTACAGTAATTCTTATAAAATTATTATAAGAAAGAAATAATAAAAACTAAATTTAATATTTAGTGAGAATATTTTATATACAATAAGATTACACAAAATTTAAAAACAAATAAATCAAACAAAATGATAATGAAATTTATTTCAATAAAAGAAGCTTTACAAAAAGAAAAAGGAGAAGTAGCTTTACATGGATGGATTTATAGAGAAAGAAAACTAAAAGATAAAATATTTTTAGTTTTAAGAGATTCTTCTGATATTATTCAATGCATTATAGATGATAAAAATAAAGATTTTAACAAAGCTGAAAAATTATTAATTGAAAGTTCTGTAGAAATTTTTGGAGATATTTATAAAGAAAGTAGAGCCCCTACTGGTTTTGAAGTTAAAATAGATAAATTAAATGTAATTCAATATGCAGAAAAATTTCCTATTACAAAAGATCAAAGTGTTGAATTTTTACTAGATAAAAGACATTTATGGTTAAGATCTAGAAGATTAACAGCTATTTTAAAAATTAGAAGCACTGTTTTTGGAGCTGTTCATGAATATTTTAGAAGCAAAGAATATTACGAATTCCAAAGTCCAAGTTTAACATCAGGAACTGCTGAATCAGGCCCGACATTATTTAAAGTTGATTATTTTAACAAACCAATTTATTTAACACAGACTTGGCAATTTTATGCAGAAGCTGCTATGTTCGCTCTAGAAAAAATTTATTGTATTGCACCTAGTTTTAGAGCTGAAAAATCAAAAACTTCAAGACATTTATCTGAATACTGGCATGCTGAAGTAGAAGTTGCTTGGATTGATTTAGATGAATTAATAGATATTGCAGAAGAATTAATAAAACATGTAATTAAAAAAGTTCTGGAAAAAAATAAAGAAGAATTAAAATTATTAAATAGAGATTTAAAAATATTAGAGAATTCTTTAAAGAAAAAATTTCCTAGAATTACATATGATGAAGCTTTAAATTTATTACATAAAAAAAATATTAAAATACCTTGGGGTAAAGATCTAAGAACGATAGAAGAGGATAAATTAATGGAATTATTTGATACTCCTGTATTTGTTATGTTTTATCCAAAAGAGATTATGGCTTTTTATAAACCTAGTGATAAAAAAAATCCTAAGGTAGCTAGATGTTTTGATGCATTAGCTCCAGAAGGTTTTGGAGAATTAATTGGAGGTAGTGAGCGTGATACAGATATAGAAGCTCTAAAAGAATCTCTTAGAAAATCTGGAGAAGATGTAAAAAATTATGAATGGTTTTTAGATACAAGACGTTATGGAAGTATACCGCATGCAGGATTTGGTATGGGTGTTGAACGTTTAATATCTTGGATTTGCAAATTAGATAATATTAAGGATGCAATTGGATTTCCTAGAACTATGACTAGATATTATCCTTAATTATTTTCTAATATCAGTAATTTTATCAATTAAAATAAATACCCCAAATAACCAAGTGTTAATAACAAAGCTAGTAATACTATCATTAAAGTTAATGCAAGTTTGTCATTCTTTTTATAAAAAGAATATATTATAGATACAACAACTAATGCTATTCCAACTAATTCAAATCCTGCCATTTTAGTGTACTCCTATTGCTATTATAAAAGAACCCATACCTATTAAAGTAGCTCCAAGTACAGGTTTCCCAGAAGCTGTTAAGAAAAATCCAATAGAACCTACAACAGCTCCAATAATTTTTATAGTAAATGAAAATTTTACTTCTTTACCCATATTATTATATTATTTTATTTCTTTTTATATTTTTCTAAAATAAGAATATTAGAAATATTTTATTTTTCTAGATGTTTCAAACACAATTTTTTAAATATTCTACCTAGTAACTATTATCTTTAATATTATAATTATAACAAAAATATTTAAATAAAAGTTTTCTTAGATAATATCATGAAAAGAATAAAATATCCCAAATTAAAAGAAATAATAGAGTATAATAAATTTATTTTAAAAGAAATAAAAGTAAAGAAATCTGACAAACCAAAAGTTTTAAGTCTTTTGAAAATAAGAGATAGTATACAAAATTGTAAAAAATTTAAAGGCGATATTTATAATAAAGCGACTTGTTTATTAGAAAATCTCATCCAAAAACATCCCTTCGCTAGCGGGAATAGAAGAACAGCCTTGTTTACCACACTAGTATTTTTAAAAGATAATAATGTTACTCCAAAGGTTAAGAATGAACCAAAATCTGCAAAAGTTTTAATTGGAATAAGAGAAGGTTTTTATAATAGTTTAGAAATAAATAATTGGTTGGAAAATGGTAAAATCCGAAAATTTAAAAGATAAATTAAATTTAAGTAAAAAAAAAATAGCTGAATTGGAAGATATATTTAAAAAATATAAAAAACTACTTACTGCTATAGGTAAACTATAATTTATTATTTTTCTAGATGTTTCAAACACAATTTTTTAAATATTCTATCAATCAATTCAACATCTTGTTTACATTTTTCTTTTATTTTATCTAATTCATTATTTTTGTAAAGTTCTTCTATATCACTACTAGAAATTCTATTTCCACTAACTTCTATACTATGCATTTTTCCTAAAATCTCTAAATTCAAATTTGTAAAAGTTTCATATTGAGAGAAGAATTGCATAATATCAAAATGATTTGAATTTTCCATTTGCCACTTATTTAAATTTATTGAAAATGGAACTTTAACTTCATTTATACAAGATTTTAAAATTAAAAAAGGAATATCAAATTTATAACCATTGTGCGTTATTAAAATAAAATCTTTTTTAGTTTTTAAATAACTCCAAAATTCTTCTAGTAACAATTTTTCGTTTTCATTGTCAAATACTTTAGTTTCTTCATTTTCTTTAACAGCAATCACAATAATTCTAGAATAATTAGGATCAAAACTTCTTCTTTCTTTACTAATTTTTTTATCCATTAAGTATTGAATTATATCTTTATGATTTATTTCAAAAGGAACAGTTTCTATATCTAAAGCTAGGTATTTCATAGTTGTATTAGGTAAATAAAATTTATAAAGGTTTGTATAAATTTTTCGTAAATTTTATAGAATTTAATAATAATTTATTGATTAGTTCTATATTTTCCACCTTTTTTATAGACTCTAAATCTTCTTTTTAATTTTTTTTCTTTTTTAGTTTTTCTATAACTTGGAACTGTATAATCATCCATAATTTTTTAAATATTTTTGAGTTTAAATGTTTTTCTAAATAGAATTAATTAATTCTCACAAAACCTGCTCGAGTAACAGTTAATCTTAAAGTATCACTAGGTAATGAAGTATGAGTAATAATAAGTCCCCCATTATCGTTTGTCATTCCACTTGGATTAAATTCTAATGGACTAATCAAAGGATTTGAAGGGTCTCTTGATATTTTAGTTCTGTAAGGAAGAGTTTTTTGTTCTGATGATGAACTTTCTATAGAAATTTCATAAGTATTAGAAGCACTAGTAGTATCATATTTAAAATAGTAATCTTTAGATGTGGTAACTGCTCGTTGACGGTTCATCATTAGATCGCTTCTTACTTGACCTGCTGCTTGCTTTAATATTAACCGAGGTCTATATCCAACATAAAAAGGAACTGCAATAGCTGTAAGGGTTCCTAATATACTGATAACAACTAAAAGTTCAATAATGCTAAACCCTTTAGCTTTTTCATAAATGTTAGAAAATAAACCTTCTCTATGATTATTTAGATAAATATTCTCCTCCTGGTTTTTCCCAAAATTGGTAGAAGGAAAATATTTTTCTACTAAATCTTTTAATGACTTCTTAATATTATATAATAACATTAATTATTTATATGTTTCGATTTTATTTAATCTTCTAATTCAAAAACTACCCTTACTATATCCCTACCTTTATTATCGGTTTTAATTATGTTAATATGTTTTATTTCAGCTGTATTTTTAACATGGGTTCCGGCACAAGGACATTCATCTATACTATTAATTTCTACAACCCTAATTTCATTTATCGAAGATGGAACTCTACTAAATAATTTTCTTCTGCGTTCATCAATATTTTTAAGAACATCTTCTCTAGTAGTATGATGAATTTTAATGTCGACTTTATTATCAACAATTTTGTTAAACTCTTCTGTTAAAAATTTTATTTTATCTTGCTTTATTTTTAAAGGATGAAAATCTATTCTTGATTTATCTTCATTAATTTGATTTCCAACAGTCTCTGCATCATATTTGTCTAAAACCATAGCAGATAATAAATGCTGAGCAGAATGCATTCTCATATGTTTATATCTTCTTTGCCAGTCTATAACACCATGAACTTTATTTGCATTTAATTTATCTTTTATAAAATGTTTAATTTTCCCTTCTTCTCTTCTAACATCTATTACTTCAACATTATTTAATTTGCCTTTATCATATAATTGGCCTCCAGAAGTCGGATAAAAACAAGTTCTATCTAATATAACATAATTACTATTATTTTCAATGATATTAGCATCAAATTCTTTTAGATAACAATCTTTCATAAAAAGCAACTCTGTCATTTTAATTTTTTATTTTTATAATAAGCATACATTCTATTTATAATTTGATTATTAATTAGATGATGTTGTCTAAAACCTCCCCCGAAAGTTTTAGGAATATGTAATAGTTCGTGTATTAAAACTTTTGTTTGTTCTTCTTCAGACAAATTATCAAAATTCATCGAGATAACTTCTATAACATAACAAGCTTGGATATTTAATGCTTTTTGTAATACTTTAGAAGTACCTGATATTCTAGCATTTACATTTTTAGCTTTGCTATTAGAAGTTCTAAAACAAAATACTCTTGATAAATCAACATTATCTAGTTCAAGTAAATTTACCAAATCTTTTATTTGTTCTTCTAGATCAAAAGCTCTTGAATAGTTTACCATTTTATTTTTTTAAAATTTTAATTAATAAAAATGCTATTAATGTGACCATAGCCATTAAAATCCAAAAAATTAAAGCGCTATATAAAAATATTATAAAAGTTGTAAAAATTATTACTATTAAAATTACAGCAACTAATCCTATTAATTTTGTAAAAATATTTCTTAACATTTTTTGATTAAACTTTTCCCATAAGTTTATCTTAAATCTATTCCAGTAACTTTATTTTTACCAGCTCTTTTAGATTTATAAAGTGCTTTATCTGCTTCGTGTATCAATTCTTTTTCATAAAGTTTTTTACTAGTTGTAGCTAAACCAATACTTACAGTTATTTTCTTTCTACTTTTAAATCTATAATCTTCAACAGCTTTTCTTATTCTCTCTGCAATTTCTTTAGCTTTTCTATAATCTGTATCTATTAGTAACACCATAAATTCTTCTCCACCATATCTTCCAATAATATCTTTTTCTCTTGTATTTTTTAATAGAATTTCTGCAAATTTCTTTAATAATTCATCTCCAGCTAAATGACCGTATTTATCGTTAAATTTTTTAAAATCATCTAAATCAAGTATTAATAAAGAAATTTGTTTATGTTTTTCAATTTGTTTTTTTAAAATATCTCCGAAATGATGTAAATTGTATAATCCGGTTAATTTATCCCTGATTGAAATTTCTCTCACTCTTCTAAATCTATGATAAAATATTAAAAATATAATTAATAATACAACAAATATAGCAGCGATAATGATTGATGGTAAAAAACTTGTACCTTTTGTAAATGTAGCAAACAAGGCAATTGATTTGTTCTCATTAACATCTTTAAATATCCAATTAATTATTATATGTATTCCATCAGTTTCTAAACTAGATGGTGTTGGAAAAATAGATGGTGTTGATACACCTTTACTTTGTTCTAAACTTTTAAGAACAGTCCCTTCAGGAAGTGTTAACCTTACTTTAACTTCTTTTGCATCAAAAGGGATATTAATCTCCGAAACAAAAGAACCTTTATCTAAAAATTCAAATGTTTTATACTTTACTTTTATATTTGTTATTTTATCTTGCTTTATTTTTAAGATTTTTTTATTATCTTTTATTGTAAAAATTGGTTCTTCTTCCAAATCAGTATCATTGACTGTTAACGATCTTAATCTAGCATCTAAAGGTAATCCTAAATCGAATTCATTTGTTGAATTAGAAAACTGAATTTCATTTTTAACTAAAACACCGTCTTCAAGTATTTGGAAATCTAAATCATAAAGTTGTATTGATTGAGCAGCTATGCTAGGTAAAATTAATATTGATATCAAAATAATCCAAATTAACCTCATTTTAAAAAAAGGAAATTTAAGTATATAAAAATCTTTCCAATCCTCTTAAAGTAGTTTTACATGAACTAGCTCATAAATTTATAGCAATAGATTTTTTTCCTGGTAGTTTGCATACAAACCCCATTTATATAACGCCTTTTATTACTAAAAATATAGTTGAAATAATAATTAATGCTATCAAAAATGCCAATGGTTTACCTTTTCTTCCTCTTGGAATTTCATCTCTTGTAATAAAATAAATGAAAATTCCAGTTAAAATACCTAAAGTAATATAAAAAGTTTTTTCATTTAATCTTAATAAACTTCCAACAACAGCGCCTAAAAATATAGATGATGATAATAATATTATTCCAATTTTCCCTAATTTAAATTTATCATTAATATGCCTTAAGGTTGTAGATGCTGCTATATCTCCCAATAATAAAGGTATAAATAAAATATAAATAAGATAATTTGTTGCTATACTAAATATCAAAACTAAAACAAATCCTTCTAAAAAATTATCAATAAAAAATCCACCTACATGTAAATAACCTATACGTGTTGTTTCTAAAGTTCTTTTAGAATGTTTATAAGTGTATTTTTCAATTAGATGATAAGATGTAAATCCTATTAAAATACTTAAAGCAATAATATCCGAACTTAAAAATTTGTTTCCTTCTTCAATTAATTCTGGTAAGACTTCAACAAAAATTATTGCAAGTAACATTCCAGAACCTATACTTAATATGTATTCGTGATATTTTTCAATACTATCTGAAATCCTATAACTTACAACATAAACTAAAGATAAAATAAAAGCTAGTATCAAAGGTGTAAAGGATAAGGGCATTTAATCAACCTCTTTTTACAGCATCTCTTACTCTTTCTTGAGCTATTAATAATGCAGCATCTCTTGGTTTTATATTTTTAGATTTAGATTCTTTTAGAACTAATTTTGTATTTTTTTTAATTTTTCTTTCTACTAATCCAAACATTTTTTTTGCATCATAACCTTTATACTCAGCATAACTTGATATAACACCACCAGTATTTGCAACGAAATCTGGAATTACCAATATATTTCTTTTATATAATATTTCCTCAATTTCTGGGGTTGTTGGAATGTTAGCTGCTTCAACAATTATTTTTGCTTTTATTTTATCTACATTGTCTTTTGTTATAACATCAGGCAATGCTCCTGGTATTAAAATGTCAACATCTAATTCAAACAATTCTTTATTTGCTAAAACTTCTCTGGGATTATAATTAATAACACTTCCTGTTTTTTCTTTAATTTCTAATAATTTTTTAATATCTAATCCATTCTTATTATAAATAACACCTTTGCTATCACTTACTGCAACAATTTTAGCTCCAAATTCTGATAAATATTTTGCTGTAAAAGTTCCAACATTTCCAAAACCTTCAATTGCAACAGTTGCATTATTAATATTAAGTTTTATATGTTTGGCTGCTATAACAGTTGAATGTGCAACGCCGAATCCAGTAGAACCTAATTCGTGAGGCAGTCCACATTTTTTACCTTCACAATAAGTTGATGGTTTTCCTGTGCATGATTTCCAGTTGCCATTAGCTTCTGCAAACCATTGCATATCTTTTTCAGTTGTATTAACATCAGGACCTGCAATATAATATTTAGGAACTAGGGATTTTAAAGCTCTGGAAAAACTTTGTATTAATTCTTTTCTTCTTTCTTCATTATTAATATCTTCTTTTGATGCAATTATACCTGATTTTGCACCTCCAAAAGGTAAACTAGCTAATGCATTTTTCCAAGTCATTGCTCGAGCTAATCTAAAAACTTCTTCTACATTTACAGTAGGAGTCATTCTTATTCCTCCTTTTCCTGGTCCAAGAGAAGAATTATCTATCACTAGAATTCCTTTTAATTTTGTTTTTGGATCGTAAACTTCTATAACTTTTTCTGGTCCAAATTCATCTGTAAATTTTTCTAGTTCCATTTATCAAATTTACTTCATTAGATGTTTAAAAACTTTATGTTTGATGTTTTATTAATTAGAAAAATTCAAAGAACAAGTCTTCAATTTTATATTATTTTAATATTTATAAATTTTTATTTTAATTATTTTTATATTTAAAAATGATAAAAATACCGACGATAAATTTTGATTATAATTATTAAAATATTTATATAACGAAACATTTAAATACTAAAACGATACATAAATAATATAATTATAAATAATATAATAAAAACAAAAAAGAGGCGATAAATAAAATTTATGTTCACTTGGTCATTATTTTAATTTTTTAGATTAAAAATTATAAATAATAACTAAGTTTAGTATTAATAAATTTTACGGGGTGAAATTAAAAGATGCCAAAAAAGAAAAAGAAGAGATAGACGAGGAGGATAAGAACTTTATATTTAGTTTAAATTTTCCTCAATTTTAAATGGAGTTTTAAAACTCCATTTTTCTTTTTTTAAATATTCTTTAACAATTTAAGAAGAATCGCTTTTTGCATATGTAATCTATTTTCAGCTTGATCAAAAACTATACTTTTATTGCTATCTATAATATCATCTGTTACTTCCATTCCTCTTTTAGCAGGTAAACAATGCATAAATATTGCAGTAGATTTAGCAAATTTCATCAAATATTTATTAACTTGGTATGGTTTAAGTATTTTTATTCTAAAATTTTTTTGTGATTCTGGAACATGATAGCTCATCCAAGAATCTGTATATATAATATCTGCATCTTTAACAGCATCTCTAGAATCTGAAATAACTTCTAATTTAGATTCATCTATAAAATTTTTAGCTTCTTTTAATACGATAGGTAATGGTGAAAATTCTTTTTTATCAGGACATGCAATTGTAATATTAATACCTAGTTTAGTACATCCATATAATAAAGAATAGGTAATATTATTATTAGCATCTCCTAAATAAACTAGTTTTAAATTTTTTAATCTTTTTTTCTTTTCATAAATTGTCATTAAATCACTCAAAATTTGACAAGGATGTTCAAAATTGGTTAAACCATTTATTACAGGTATAGAAGAATTTTTAACAAACTTTATAAGTTCTTTATGATTATACATTCTTATCATAACAACATCGCAATATCTAGAAACTACCCTTGCTACATCTTCAATACTTTCTTTACCTTTAGCCCATGGAGATGTCTCGCTATGATAATCTATAACTTCTCCTCCTAATTGAAACATTGCAGTATCAAAACTTAATTCTGTTCTTAAAGAAGGAGTTTGAAAAAAGGTTAATAAAACTTTTTCGTATAATTTTCTAGAATATTTTTTTGGATTTTTTTTAATTTTTATTGCATTACTAATTAAATATAAAATTTCTTTTTTTGAAAGGTCTTTAATAGAAATTAAATTTCTCATCTTTTGATTTTTATTCTTTTTACAAAATTTTTAATAACATCATTTAAATTTGGTTTACTAACTTCTTCTAATTCATAATTTACATTTACAATTGGTTTATTTATTTTTATTAATCTACTTAAATTTACAGGACTTCCATCTAAAATGATATCACAATCAGCTTTATTAATAGTTTCTTGTAAATCTTTTATTTGTTGTTTGCTATAACCCATTGCGGGTAATTCTTTTTCTAGATGTTTATATTTTTCATAAGTTTCTTTTATAGAACCGACAGCATATTTTTTCGCATTAATAATTTCTTTAGCTTTGTATAATTTTGCAGCAACTGTCGCAGCTCCGAATTTCATTCCTCCATGAGTTATTGTAGGACCATCTTCAACAAGTAAAACTCTCTTCCCTTTTATAAATTTAGGATTATCAACGATTATTTTTGATCTAGCTTTTATTACAATAGCTTTAGGATTAATTTTTTTAATATTATCTTCAATTATTTTTATATTTTGTTTTGGAGCTGAATCTATTTTGTTAATTATAATTACATCAGCCATTCTAAAATTAGTTTCTCCAGGATAATAACTTAATTCATGTCCTGCTCTATGAGGATCAACTACAACAATTTGTAAATCTGATTTGAAAAAAGGAAAATCATTATTACCTCCATCCCATATAATAATATCAGCTTCTTTTTCAGCCTGCCTTAATATTTTTTCATAATCAACACCAGCATAAATAGGAATTTTTCTTTTGATCCATGGTTCATATTCTTCTCGTTCTTCTATTGTAGTTTCATATTTATCTAAATCTTTATAATTAGAAAATCTTTGAACGATTTGTTTTTCTAAAAAACCATAAGGCATTGGATGTCTGCATGCAACTACTTTAATATTTAAATACCTCAAAATATCAGCAACTTTTCGTGATGTTTGAGACTTACCTGCACCAGTTCTTACAGCACAAATAGAAATTATAGGTTTATTAGATTTTAGCATAGTATCATTAGGTCCTAATAATCTAAAAGAAGCTCCTGCAGCTAAAACAATAGATGCTTTATGCATAACCTCTTCATGTGATAAATCAGAGTAACTTAAAACAACTTCATCGATTTTATATTTTTTAATTAATTCTGCCAATTTTAACTCTGGGAAAATAGGAATATCTTTTTTATATAATTTATCAGTTAATTCTTTTGGAAATTTCCTCTTTTCTATATCGGGAATTTGTGCAGCTGTAAAACAAACTACTTTATAATTAGGATTATTTCTAAAGTAAACTAAAAAATTATGATAATCTCTTCCTGCTGCTCCAGCAATTAAAATATTTTTTACTTTCAAAATTTACGCCTCTTTTTATTTTTATATAGGAATAAATTCTATTTTTTATTTTTCCATCTTTTTTCTTGATTTTCTAAGTCTTCTTTTATTTTCAGAATTTTTTGCTTTAAATCAGGAATATTTTTATTGATAATGTCCCAAACAATATCTAAGTTAACCCCAAAATAATGATGAATCATCTTATCTCTTGTACCAACTATCTCTTTCCAAGGAATCTCAGAATGTTTATCTCTAAATGACTTTGGTACATTCGCAGCAGCTTCTCCAATTATCTCCAACCTCCTTACATTGGCATCCTTAATATCTTTATTTTTTACAAATTCTTCTTTAGAAATGTTTCCTATAGATTCTTCTATATCTTTTATAGCATCTAATATATGCTTAATAAAGGCTAATAGATTCTTCTTCATATTATCCTAACTTCCTCTCCTAAGATGTATTTTTTGAGATGGGGGCTTAAATATTTATAAGTGACCAAATCAACTTTTTTACCTAATTTTTTTTCTAATTCAAATTGGATTCCAACAAAACCAAAACCAATCCCTTTTGGAGGTTCTATTATTATATCGATATCACTACCTTTTCTTGCATCACCCTTAATATAACTTCCAAATATACCTGCTTTTTTAATTTTATATTTTTTTAGAATTTTAACTATGTCTTTCTTTATTTTTTCCACATCTTTTGTTGATTTTTTTAATGTCATTTTTCAATATCCTTAATACATTTTACAAATCATATAAACTTTTTGATTATTAATTTTATCTCACAATCCTAGTTCCATTTTTATTTAACAAAGCTTCTTTAATATTATTCGGATTTGTTATTATGACTTTCCTTTTTTTATCTGTTAAAAAATTAATAGCAGCTTGTATCTTGGGTTTCATACTCCCAGCAGGAAATTGACCTTCATTCAAATATTTTTTAGCTTGTTTAACATTTATTCTGTTTAATCCGATTTGTTTTTTTGTTTTATAATTTAAATAAACTTTGCTAACATTAGTTAAAATTAATAACAAATCTGCTTTAATATCTTTTGCTAAACATGCAGCAGTTAAATCTTTATCTATTACAGCTTCAACACCTTTTAAATTATTATTTTTATCTTTATAAACAGGAATTCCACCGCCACCAGCTGCAACTACTATAACTTCATTTTTAATTAATTTATTAATGATATTAGCATTTCTAACTTTTAGTGGTTTTGGAGAAGCAATAACTCTCCTATATCCTCCGATAACTTCTTTAATTTTGTATTTTTTTCTTAGTTTTATTGCTTGTTTTTTAGTGTAAAATGGACCTATAGGTTTTGTTGGATTTTTAAAAGCCTTATCATTTTTATCAACTATAACTTGATTTAAAATTGTTACAACTTCTTTATTTATTTTATTTTTATTTAATTCGTTAGATAAATCCTTGTTGATTAAATATCCTAATTCGCCTTCTAGTTCTGCATCTAAAACATCAATTGGCATCATAGGAACTTTACTTTTAGAAACTTCATTTTGTAATATTAAAGAACCTATTTGAGGCCCACTACCAGAAACTATTATTAAATCATGCTTTTTTATTAAAGGTATTAAAAATTTACAGCTTTGTTTTATATTTTTTTCTAGTTGTTTAAAGGTTCCTCTTTGATTTTTTAAAGTTAAAGCATTTCCTCCTAAAGCAATGACGATTTTCATTAGAATTTTAAACTATTTTTGGTGGATGTTTAAATAATAATTGTAACAATTTAATTGTGTTGTCTATATCATCTTTATTAGCGATTCCAATCGGTGTATGTAAGTTTCTTACTGGCACACAAACAACAGTAGCAGGTACACCTCCCCTAGATATAGAAATAATTAATGCATCACTATCACCAAAATCACTTACTTCTAATTGTATTGGGATTTTATTTTTCTTTGCAATTTGTATTATATGTTCATTAAGTTTTCTATTTGCTATCATCCCCTCATCTTTTATAGTTAAACATGGTCCTCTTCCTAAAAATTTAGTAGCATTTTCATAATTACAATCATTTGCATTAGTAACATCAATTACTATGGACCAATCAGGATTGATAGCGTAAGCAGAAGCTTTAGCTCCATATAAACCAACTTCTTCTTGTACTGTAAAAACATAAAAAATTTCATTTTTTACTTTTTTTAAAAGTCTAGCTAATTCTATTAATACAAAACATCCAATTCTATCATCTAAAGCTTTTCCAGAAATTATATATTTGTTACCTAAATATCTAAAATCAGATTCTAAAGGTAAATAAGCACCAGGACCAACTCCCAAATCAATTAGTTCTTTTCTAGTTAAACCAGTATCAACTATTAGATCCTTAGTTTTAGGAATTTCCTTTACTTCATGATCATTACTTATCTCTTTTGTTGTTATTACACCATTTATTTTTCCTTTTTTAGTTTTTATATTTACTATTTGTCCTAACATTACCATATCTAAAAAACCACCAAGATAAGAACAACGTATGTTTCCTTCATTAGTTATACCTTTAACCATGAAACCAATTTCATCCATATGGGCAGCTAGCATTACTTTTGGAGATTTACCTTTTTTGTGAGCAATTAAATTACCGACTTTATCAATATAAAAATCATTCACATATTTCTTAATCTCTTTTTGAATTATGTCTCTAACATCGTCTTCATTACCGCTTATACCAAATGCCTTAATTAATCTTTCAAGTAATTCCATTTTAAAATATTATTAAATAAAGCTAAATTATATATAAATATTTGTATTTAAGTGCATTGTAACGTAAGCGGGAGTTATTTGACTCAAAAAAATTAAC
>CAYHUI010000004.1:49331-53100 GCA_964360175.1 Candidatus Woesearchaeota archaeon | reverse complement strand
AAGTTAAATTTAAAAAGTTAAATTAGTCTATTTAAATAAGGGTTCGTAGCATAATCAGGACAGTGTAGTCGGCTTCGGTTATTATAAAATAGAAGATACCGATTGATGCCGGTTCAAATCCGGCCGAGCCCATTAGAAATCTTTAAATAAATATTTACAATAAAAAAAATCAATGTTAAACATATATAAAATAGGTGGAGATATAACTGGAGATTATAAAAAAATAATCTTAGCATTAGAATTATTTAAAAAAGATTTATCAAATAAAGTAATAGTAGTATCTGCAGCTAGGGGAGTAACAGACGAATTAATTAATTCTGTTAATAAAGAAGAAACAGTTTCTGATTTATTACAACAACATTTAAAATTAGCTTCTGATTTAGGTTTAGATAAAGATAATATTGTTGATAAATTAAAATTAGAATTAAAAAATATTTATCATGAAAATTTTGATGAAGTTATTTCTTTAGGAGAAAGATTAATTGCAATAATACTTACAGAATACTTCAATATTAATAATTTAAAGGTTAATTCAACAACAGGTTATGATTCTGGAATTTTAGTAGAAAATGGAACTATAGTAAAAAGTTTTAAAGATCATGTTAAAAATTTTATAAAAAATAATTTTTTAGATAAAAATATAACTCCTTTAATTACAGGATTTGATGGAATTTCTAATGGAAAAAGGGTTACTTTAGGTAGATCTGGTAGTGATCAAACAGCAACTTTTTTATCATACGCATTAAATGCAGACGCTGTCTACTTATTAAAAGATACAAAAGGTGTGCAAACTGCAGATCCTTCAATAGTTGAAAATTCAAAGAATATACAACATTTAAGTTATGATATGGCTATGGAAGCTGACAACATTCAACTAGAAGCTATTAGATATGTAAAAAAAGATAGCATACCTTTATATATCCAATATATAGAAAATCCAGAAATAAAAACCAAAGTCGATTACCATTGTATTGTTAGTGGAATCAAATTAATAACAGGTATTGAAAATTGTATATTTTTTGAAGTTGGTGAAATAATGGATCAACCTGGATCTGAAAAAGAAATCTTTGATGCTTTTTTTAAATATAAAATAAATAAAGAAATAAGTTTAGATACAAGAAATAGTGTAGCTTTTGTTTTAGATAGTGGTTTAGATAAAATAAGTTCAGTTATTAAAGAGCTAAAAGACCATAGTATTAAAATTCAAAATTGTTCTTTAATTACAATTATTGGAAATATTGATAGAAATAATAAACAATTATTTGAAGATTATACTTGGGAAATTTGTGAACCTTTAAGTAGTGCTTCTTGGATTAAAGGTAGTATTGTTGCAAACATGGTTGTACCAAGAGAAAAATATAAACAAGTTATTAAACACTTACATAAAAAATTTATTGAAGATGTGAAAAATTAAAATAATTTTAATTTATTTCTAGAAAACCTTCTTTAAAATTCAAATTAATGTTAAAATTTTTTAAAAAACTTAATCCAAGTAATCCATCAACATTACTTTTTTCTGGTAAGTCATGCACAACCGCTTTGATATTTTTTGCTTCACTTCCAATTACTTGAACTGTATCTAATGTGACAATTGGAAGTTCTTCAACACCTGAAGCAGTAATAATGTTTATTTTTTCATATGAAATTTCTGGTTGTAGATTCAAAACTTTAGCTATATTATATGGAATCATGGTGTATGTTGCACCAGTATCTAGTATCATTCTAGGTTTAACTATCTTATCTCCTATTTTTATTTCAGTCTCGATAACAATAACACTAGATTCCTTATTAAAATTTAATTTTCCCATCAGAAAGACACCGCATAACCTTTTTTTGGAATTTCCCCAGTATAAAAATGAGCAATATCTTTAGCTTTTGTCTTTTTCATAGCTTTATAAGTATCATCTCTATTTTTACTGTGAGCAATTACATTACCTTCAATAGTTTGACCTAGATTATTACTTTTTGTAACTTCTATCAACACCCATTCGTCTTTATATTTTTGTTCGATTTCTTCGATTTTCATTTTAATGATTTTATTAATTTATATCTTAATAAATTTTACTCTTTTAATATCGAAAACTTTCCATTAAATTTATAAATATAAAAAGAATCTTTAAATTATGAAAAAAGAAAAAATTGGAATTACTATAAAAAAAGATGAAGATTTTTCTGAATGGTACACACAAGTTGTTCAGAAAGCTGAATTAGCTGATTATTCATCTATTAAAGGCTGTATGATTATAAGACCAAATGCTTATTCTATATGGGAAAATATTCAAAATTATTTTAATGAAAGATTAAAAATTTTAAAAGTTAAAAATGCTTATTTTCCATTATTAGTTCCAGAGTCTTTTTTTAAGAGAGAAGCAGAACACGCTCAAGGTTTTAAGCCAGAAGTTGCATGGTTAGATAATAAAGAAGGAGGAGAAAGATTAGCTATAAGACCAACATCAGAAACAATTATATATGATTCATATTCTAAATGGATTAGAAGTTATAGGGATTTACCTTTAAGAATAAATCAATGGGCGAATATTATAAGATGGGAGACAAAAGCAACTAGATTATTTTTAAGAACAAGAGAATTTTTATGGCAAGAAGGTCATTGTATTTATGAAACTGAACAAGAATGTAGTAAAGAAACACTGATTTTTTTAAATGAATACAAAAAATTATGTGAGAATTTATTGGCTATAGCTGTTATTACAGGAAAAAAATCTGAAAAAGAAAAATTTGCCGGAGCAATATCGACTTTAAGTATAGATTCTATAATGCCAGATGGTAAATCATTACAAATGGGAACTTCACATAATTTAGGACAAGGATTTGCAAAATCTTTTAATATAAAATATTTAGATAAAGATGAAAAATATAATATTCCTTGGCAGAATTCATGGGGTGTATCTACAAGATTAATTGGAGCAATAGTCATGGTTCATGGAGATGATAAAGGTTTAGTTTTGCCTCCAAGAATTGCATATAATAAAGTTGTTATTATTCCAATAATTTTTGAGGAAAGTAAAAATGAAGTTATTAAAAAAGCAAAAGAAATTGAAGAAAAATTAAAAGATTTCAATCCAATACTTGATGATAGAAGTGGATATACTCCTGGTTTTAAATTTAATGAATGGGAGTTAAAAGGAATTCCAATAAGAATAGAGATTGGTCCTAAAGATATAATTAAAAATCAAGTTGTATTAGTTAGAAGAGATAATAATAAAAAATCTGTTATTAAAATTAAAGATTTAAGTAAAGAAGTTGTAATGGTATTAGAAGATATACACAAAAATTTATTTGATAAATCTAAAGAATTTTTAAATTCAAACACAATCGATGTTAATAACTGGAAAGAATTTTTAAAATATATAAAAGAAAAAAAATTAATTAAAGCAGCTTGGTGTGGTAATGTTAAATGCGAAGATAATATAAAAGATAAAACTGATGGTGTAAAAATAATAAGCATTCCTTTTGATCAACCTAAAAATATTAAAGAATGTATTTATTGTAATAATAAAGGTAAATATTTGGCTTATTTTTGTAAAAGTTATTAAAATAAATTTCTAAAGAAGATAATTATTTTTTTAACTAAAGGGATATTAACTACTTTTATATCGTATTCATAATATTGGGAATAATCTTTATTATTTTCGTCTTTATAGTCTAAATTAATTTTAATTTTTCCATTTGCAAAATCTTTTCCAATAGATTGTATTTTAATTTTTTCATTATTTTGAAATTCATTTATTTTTATTAACTCTAAATTATT
>CAYHUI010000004.1:0-49321 GCA_964360175.1 Candidatus Woesearchaeota archaeon | reverse complement strand
AGCTTTTATATTTAAATCTTTAATTAAAACTTCTGAAGTTAAATCAAAATTTAATTCAAAATTTTCTTTATAGTTGACTTCTTCTGGGATTTCTAGATTAGTAATTCTTAAATCAGGTTTCTCAAAAAGTTTTAATATAACAATATTATTTAAATCTACATCATCATTTTTTGCATTTATTAAAAATCTGTTTTGGTCTATTTCGTTTAAAATAAAATTAATTTCTTTTTCTTGACCTATTCTTAAATCTAATTTATTACAGTTATTTTCTAAACAAACATTTAAATCTTTTAATAAAGTATTTCCTGTATTTTTAAGATCGCATTTTATTCCGGGAGTCTCATAAGTATAATAATAAGATTTTATAGTATTACAATTTAATTTTAAGTCTATCGAATAAGTTTTTTCTTCCTCCTCGCTTAAAATTTTAATTACTGATTCTGCATCTTCTAAAGTATTAATATTATATATAGACGCATATTCTATATCATCAGAAGATTCTGAACCAAACAAATCTATAATTTTAAATTTAGTTTTATATAAGTAGGTTTCATCTATTTCTTCTGGAATTTTAACAATCCAAAAAATACTTTTCTGTTGTTTTGGTTTTAGTAGTATCTCTCTAAAATTATTTCCAAGCAATTCAGGAGCTGTAATTACAGTTAAACTACTACTTAAAAAATAATCGTTAGGATTAGTAATAGTTACTTGTACTGGAACATAACTTCCTGGTCCTACTTTATTTGCCAAAGCTTCAGCTTGCATTTCAAATACAGAATTTATTTTATTACTCTTACTAACTAAATTTGTTTTAATGTTTAATGGTTGTATTTTCATATCAATATTCCTAGATTCCCAAAGATATCTAACAGCCGGATCTTTTGAATCAAAATTATCTGCTAACTTAACATGACTTGGATCAATCCAACTGTATTGGCCAAATGTAACATCAAATGGTACCCAACCTACTTCTGGGAAATAAACTTCCGCCCAACCGTGAGCACCCCACTCATAATTCAAATTAGTATAAACCATTCCTGTAACAAATCTTGCAGGTATTCCAACAGCTCTTAACATAGAAATAAATAAGCTTGTCATCTCATCACAAACCCCAACTTTATTTTCTAAAACCCATGTTGACTTTTGTACAACTTCAGCTGTTAATGTATTTAAATCATATTCTATATTTTTTTTAGTCCAGTCTGCTATTTTAAAAACTGCTGTAAAAAGATCTGTTTCTCCTTCTACTATTTCAGAAGCTTTATTTATTATATCCTGATTTATATCTATATATTCTGTTGGCTCAGCATATTTTTTTATATCCTCGTCTAAATTTGTTATTGGAAATTTCAACCTTGGAACTTTATAAAAAATATTACTGGTTTTAACATTAGATTTTAGATCAAAATTAAACTTATCAGAAAGTTCTTCCCATTCGTATGAAATAACATCTTCTCTAACAATTTTAGATGTTGGTGTTGAACTTAAACCTAAAGATATAATTTGTTGTCTTTCATCTTGCCTTGGAAATAAAGCTAAATTAGCGTTTAATTTTTTAAAGATCGAACCTGGATTTGTTTTAACGGATTCTATATCTCCGGAAATTTCTACTTTAATTATTAAACTTTGTAAATCGTTGTAATTTTCTTCATGTATTTCTTGAGCTACTACATTAAACGTTAGTAAAATAATTAATATTATTATAATAAATTTTACTTTAAACATATTTAATACTAGAAATAAATGACTTATATTATTTTCTATTATCGAAATTTTAAGAGAAATCAAAAAAGAAAATAAAAATTATCTATTAATTTATATTATTATCTCTTCTTTTTTCTTCCTGCCATTAATGTCAACCTCCTTTGGAAAAATTTTGAGTTTAATAAATTTAATATCAACTAATATTTAAACTTATTTATTTTTAAAATTATAATCTACTTAAATCAAGATAAGCTTTTACTTCGTCGTGCAATTCATATAATTTTTTATAAATATCTATCTTATATTCTTCTATTCTATCTCTAGATATAAAATTTTCATAAATTTTCTTTATAAAACTATCAGGTTTCCATTTGTTTTGTCTATTTTTAACTAAAATTGCTGTAAACTTTATTTCAATTTCGCCTTTACTCATTTTAACTTTTTTGCCTTCCTTTTGTGTTTCTACTTGTTCTATATTCAAACCAAGAAAAGTAATTTTTATGATAAAACTAAAATAATCGCTAATATTTTTCTCTCCTTTCCATACTATTTCGTATATTTTTCCAGTAGGTTTAACTTGCTCTACATATTTTTCTTCTCTAAAATTTTTTCTCTCGTCGCCATACCCTTGAAACTCTAACCAAAACTTCATTTTTTTATATAGTCCTTCGAAATCAAAAATTCCTTTCCATTTAAGTTTTACAGCTGGTACTACAATTATCTGATCTGGCATGTATTAAATCTAAGAAAGCTAATTAAAAAAAGTTTCGATTTTATAATTGTTCTTTAATATTATCTACAAATCTATCGAAATCTCTTTTATTGATGTTAGAACCACAAGCATGATCGTGACCACCACCATAACCTTCTACATTTTTCAATGCATTTTCTATTATTTTAGGGAGTATAACTGTTTTGCTTCTTGAACTAATTTTTACACGATCTTTCATTTCTCCCGCAATTAAAGTAATTTCATACGGTAATCTGTAATGTAATTCATTTGCTAATTCCTCACTAAAACTAATTTTTTCAGTATTATATACAAACATAAATAATTTACCTTTAGGTTTATTTTTCAGAGCTTTTTCCAGTAAATTATCATATTTTTTATTCATTTTTTCTCCTATCCTAAAAATAAATTTTCCTCTTGGAGTTGTTTGATCTAATATTTCATAAGGACTTTCTATTCTTGATAAGATATTTACAGATTTCATAACATCATAAGTTCTACCCTTTAAATTAAAATTTACTATTCTAACTAATTTACCTATCCTCGTATTGAATAAAACATCTTCTGCTTTTTTTATATCTTTAGGCAATAAATCTGGATAATCTTTTGAAAAATCTTTAGCAAATTCCGGTAAAAACCAATCAGCTATACAACCTAAAGTTGCAATCCACAAATTTTGTTTGGTTATTTTATAACACCAATAAGAAGTCGGCCTATTATCTTTCGTATTTTCTAATCTAGGATTATAGTAATGTATGCCATTTCTTTTAACAATAGGATGATGATCTAACCATATTAAAGGAACATTTACTTTATCTATAAAATTTTGAGTTATTATAGGTTTATCTAAAACAAAAACAAAATCCGGATAATACTCTTCTATTTTTCTTTCATAAGCTATATCTAATATCGGAGAATCTTTAACAATAACACCTTTTCCTCTATCTATAAATTTTTTAAGTAATAAATAAGAACAAATCCCATCACAATCGCCATCAAAAAAGAATAAAGGATTGGTTGATTTTGTTAAATAATCTTTAATTTCTTCCAATTTTTCAGGAGGGATCATATTATTTTGCTAATCCTCCCTTTGCTCTTAAACTTGGTCTGAGCTTTTCTGCACCTTTTCCTTTATGTGTTAAGATTCCTCTGCTTCTTTTTCCAGCTGTTGTTAAACCCCTAAATACCCTACGTCTATTTTTATTACTACATATCCAATTTATTTTTGGATCTGATTTTATAACAGGATGATTCACATCTATTAAAATACATTCAAACCAATAATGTATTCCATCTTTACCGCTAATATAAGAATTCAATACTTCTAAATTTGGAAAGTTTCTTGCTACTCTTTCTTCTGCAACCCACTGATAACTTTTACCAACGATTTTTTTATGCCTGTAATGTCTAGGTTTTCTACCTGCTTTGATACTTGGTCTTTTTCTACCGCCACGGTTAACTCTAACTCTTACCAAGATATAACCTTGTTTTGCTCTATAGCCTAAAGATCTTGCTCTATCTAATCTAGTCGAATGTTCTATTCTCTTTATAACAGGTTCTTTTCTCCATTCTATTAATCTAGTTCTTTGTAGTTCTTTTAAAATAGATTTTTTATGTAAATTTCTTAATCTAGAATATAATCCCATTTAATTAGCCTCCATTAATCTCTTGATTAAAACTTTCTTTCGTTAACGTTTCTTTTTTAAAGAAAGTTTATTTTAAAGGTTCAGGTAAGCTACTACCTACATTCCTTTTACTATTGAAAATAGAATATATTTAAAAGTCTTTCTAAAAGAGTTCTCTGTTAACTTAAAGGTTCTTGCTAGGCTTTAAAATTATCTTAATTAAATTTTTTGGTTCAATCACCAACCGATAAGTTAATAGAGAACTAAAAGAGATTATTAAAAGAAAATATGCAACAAAATACCTAATGCTGTACTTAAAATACCAATCTTTAAACTTATCATAGCTATAAGTAAAACTAAAATTCTTCCAATGTTTATACTAGACTCTCTAAAAATAAGATACTCTACTCTATTACCTTTATTTGCTTTGTCATAAGTTCTAGCAGTAAAAGGTACATCTGTTGTCCTAAAAAATATACTCCCAAGTATAGTTAAAATAAAAATCTGCCAGAAATTTGTAACGAATGCTTTAAATATCCAAATTACTAATTCTATAATTGAACTTATCCTTATTAATATCATTTTATTAACTAAATCAGCTAGCTTACCACTTAAAAAAGTAAAAATTGCTACAAAAAATCCGGCAACAGAAAATACTAATCCTATTGAGAGATATTGATTTAAAATTAAAAAAATGAAGATCGGCCATATAACATTTATACCGCTGTTTCTAGCACCAAAACCAATAAATGCTAACATATCTTTAAAATGAGATTTATTAAAAACATGCTTAAAAGAAAATTTATATGGTTCATAAACCTCCCCGGAAAAGAATAATGGAATGGCAGATCCCAACATGAGGATACTTACTATAATAAATAAAATATTAAAACCTAAACTAATAATGATTAAACTACCTAAGAAAGGTCCTATTAAACTAATTAAAACAGAAGAAGAGAACCATATACTAACTTCTTCACCTCTGTGTTTTTTATCACTAAATTTTGCAAAATCTTCGTGAAAAGCTAACCAGAATAATGCTTGACCAAATGCAATTACTATAGCTATAACACTTAAAAACCAAATATGATTGTAATTCTTTAAAAAATAGAATAAAGCAATGCTTATCATCAATATAGGTATGCTTAATAATATAGAATGTTTAAATCCAATCTTTGAAGAAATTTTAGCTGTGAATGGAAAAAACAATGTTGTAAAAATATATTCAACTATAAAATATAATAAAACAATTTTTAAAGGAAATCCAATTTCTATTAATAAATACAAAGGAATGAAAATACCAACCATAGAAAGAGCTAATGTTCTGATAATAATAGATAAATAAATTTCTGATAATTCCCTGTTTAATGTGAAATTTAAAAGATGAAATTGATGTTCCATGATAACATTTATAAAACTTTTTATTTTTACATAAACTAAAGATATATAAAGTAATTTCAAAAGTTATTTATATAAGTTATTATTCATTATAAAATAGAAAATTATGGGGGTTATTCAAAAATGGTAAATACAATAGCAAGTTTACTTAAAGTTTTTGTTGGTTTGATATTAGTATTAGTATCAATATGGGGGACAGTGACATTTAAAGGATGGGGACAAGCAACAATAGATTTGATACAAGGTGGAATTGTACTCGGTGTAATAGGGATTGGATTAGTATTTATATTGCTTGGATTTATTGATTTTAAAGGTTAAATTATTTTATACTAATCTTATTTTAACAGAAAGTATTTTAAACTATATAAAATCAATTAGATAAATGCCGTTAATAACTTTTATCGAGATAATAAACTTAGTAATCTTAATAATAGTAATAGGTTATATTTTCTCTGGTTTTGTTAGAAAGCCAAAAAGATTATATGATTTGTATATAAGAAGCAGATTTAATTTAGAGGATATTAAATTTGCAAGTTTAATTGCTGCTCCTGCTGTAGTTTTACATGAACTAGCTCATAAATTTATAGCAATAGGGTTTGGTTTAGATGCTTCATTTAATTTATTTCCATTCGGTTTATTATTAGGGATACTCCTTAGATTCATTAACAGTCCATTTTTGATAGTAGCTCCCGGTTATGTTTTGATATCCCAAGGTGCAAATGAATTACAAAATATTTTAATATCTTTTGCAGGTCCTTTTATAAATTTAATTTTATGGTTAGTTTCCTTATTTATACTTAAAACAAGAAAATTAAAAAGAAATACTGCAATTGCTTTACATTTCTCAGTTATAATCAATATGTGGTTATTTATATTTAACATGTTACCAATACCCCCATTAGATGGATCAAAAGTTTGGTTTGGTTTGTTTAAGTTATTGTTTTAATTCTTTTTCTAGAATTTCAACTTCTTTTTTGATTTCTTCTAATTCTTTTTTACTATCTTTTTCTTCTAACAACAGATCACATTCAGGACATCTAAATTCGTATTCCAAAGATTCTTTAAATTTTAATAGGATGCATTTATTTTTACAAATATAAAGTTGTGAAACAGCAGAGTCACTTAATTGATTTTTAAGTTGCATTAATTTTTGTCTTTTAATATTAAATGCTAATTCTCCTAAAATCGGAAAATTAAAAGTCCAATAGTAGATATACCAACCCTTGATTTTATCTTTTTTTCTAGTAGAACTGACTAAATTATTATTTTGAAGTTTATAAAGGATATTCCTAATTTGGTTTATAGTTAAATTTAATTTCTCAGCCAATACGAACTCTGAAACATTTTTCTTAATACCTAGAAATTCAACTATTTTAATTGCCTCTTCCCCAGCAATTTTTCTAATAAATCCATGATCAAACTCTATTTTCTTAATTTCTTTTGGTTTTCTTTGTTTTTGTAATTTTTTTGTTTTCTGTAATCTCTGGATTTTTTGTATTTTTCTCTTTTTTACTAGCTTGGGTCTGAGCTTTTTAACTAATTTGAATTTTTTGGATCGCTTAAGCATTCTAATTTAAAAAATTTTAGCGTATCCTATATATTTTTAAAGTCGATGTTTAAATACTTTTTGATTTTCAGAAATTTTATATTAGTCACTACAACAAGATAATGAGAAAAGTTTTAATAAGATATTAAAATCTATTTTTAAATATAAAGGGGGATAATATGGCATTATTTGGTTTAGGTAAGAAAAAAAAGAAAGAGCCTATTAGGACATTTCCTAGCAAGCCTTCGTTTTATGATGAAGAACGTTTACCTATATTAGAATCACCGAGATTAGAATCTCCGGAATTTCCAACTTATGAAGAACCAATTATTGAACCTGTTAGCTATTCAGAAGAATCTTTAGGAGAGATAAAAATTCCAAAAAGAGATTCTAAAGTTGCAAGATATAAAGAACCACTAAAAACAGATACTCATGAATTTGATTATGGAGCTGAAGAGACAGAAGTTACTCATCAAGTTACATCTGTTTCTGAAAAACCTTTATTTATTAAAGTCGATAATTACAAAGAAGCAATAGAAATTTTAGATAAGATAAGATTAAAATTAAAAGAAGCTACTGGAAAATTAGATGAGCTGATTATGCTTAGAGATGATGAAGATAAAACATTACAAGAATGGAAAGAAGATATTGAAAAAATAAAGGAAAATTTACTTAAGATAGATAAAAATTTATTTGAAATATAAATGAAAAAAGAAGAAAAATCTGTTTATGTCAAAATTGGACAGCCTAATGATGTTAGAAAGGTAATGCTTACTTCTGCTATTGATACTGCTAGTATTATAAAATACCAAGAGGACTATAAAAGTTTAAGACAAGATGAACTTAAAAAAATAAAAGAATTAAACACTATTACAAGATCTTTGAAAATTTTATTTAATAAATTAAAAAGTGAACTTCCAGATTTAGAAGAGGTTAAAATAAAAGGAATAAAAAAAGTAAAATTAAAAGATAAGGGAAAGATTAAAACAGAATTAAAACATCAAGTTAGAAGGATAGATAGAGATATAGATGATATAAGAAGAAAATTACAAAGTTTATAAAAAATTAATTAAAATTCTGTTGAACGTGGCAATCGAGCCATTTCTTGCTTCTTTTCTATAAATTCAACAGGATCTTTTATTTTTTCTAATTTATCAATCTTTTCCTTAAGAACTCTAAAAAAAGATGTAATTTTTTCTTTATCTATTTTCCTAACATCTGCAAAATCCTTCATAAAATTTATAAAATCTTCAAACATTTTTTCAGGATGATCAGAAAGATTTAGCGTATACATCATAAAATCTCTGTTAAAATTTTTATTATATATCCTAACAGTTAGATGATTCATTTTCAAATCATATCCTTTATACTCAATTCTTCCTTGCATGTTAATATGATATATAAATTAATTTATAAAATTATCTTTTACAGATTCCTAATTAATCAATTTAATAAAAAAAAGAAAAGAAAAAATTATTTCTTTTTACCAAAAACGACACATAATCCTATTAATACGAATACTGCTGTCCAGGCTCCAATTTTCCAGAAACTCCACCATGCTAAGTCTTGCCCTAACATCAATAGACCTATTAATAATACAACAACACCAACCCATGTTGGACACATCATATCTTTCATGATATCACCTCTTTTAATCTTTAGTTATATTAATTTATATTGTATATAAAGTTTTCTATCTTCTTTTTCTTAATATAAAAAATAATAGTATTAAAAATATGATAATTAATGGTATTAGTATATAAAGTAAATTAAAATTTTCTTTTTCTAGCATTTTTTCTGCATCTTTACAATCCTCTGGACAATTTAAATTATTTTCATTTTCTTCACATATATTATTTTTATTACAGCTAACCATTACTTGTAAAGCGCTGCTTAAGTAAGTTATATCAGTTGAAATTTCAGTTACTCTTGTTGGTTTGCTATAGTAAATTCCAATTACAGTTGGTTTTATTATGTAGCTTAAAATATAAACTTGTTGAGGAGGTACTTTAATTTGCCAAGTTATAAAAGAAGTTTTTAAACTGTCAAATGACCTTATTTCAGTAGGTTTTTCTGGATTTATAAATACAGCATCTTGTTGCACTTGTTCTTCTACATAAAATTCTTTTTCTATATTATTATCATTGAATATACTTATTCTAATTTCTAAGTTATTTCCTATTATGACATCATTAGCTTCTTTTATTATTTTAGGTTCAGCTGCATATATTAAATCTATATTAATCAAAAATAATAAAATTATTAAAAAATATTTTTTCATAATAATCTACCCCTTACCTCATTAAATTTTTCTTTTACATTTATACTATTTTCACATCCAAATATTTCAGATAAACTCGGACAAGTTACTTCGCCGTTATCATTATAGCATCTTTTATTTTTACCACAATAATCATAACCTTTTGGTACATTATTTATAGATATCCCGTAATTATTTCCAGTAGTGTCTACAATAGTGAATTTATCATCGCCTTTAAATTTAATTAAATTAGCTGCATGATCTCTATAAGCTACTGTAAATACCTCATCTTTTTTATAACTGGCTTTTCTTAAAACAGTAGTTAAAGCACTAGAATAATCAACACATGTTCCGGTTTTAAGTTTATTAATTGAAACGTGTGCAGGAGCGTCAAACAATGCAATATTATTTTCAGCTACATCTCCATCAGATTTCCACCAGCCAATTAAAGGTTTTCTTATCGGTTTGGTTGTAATAGAACTTATAGCTCTGCTAAAAATATCTTTTTTGTAATCATATTCGCAATTTAATCCTGTTAGTAAAGTTAACTGAGAAGATCCTATGTTTGGTTTATTCTTTAAAGGAGGTTCGGCTCTAAAGAAATATTCTTGTCTTGAACAAAGTCCTTTAACTGCACTGCAACACATTTCAGTTTCAAACCAACCTTGCATATAAATTGCTTCATTACCAAAACTTTGTATTAAATAAAGAGCTTGACATTTTAGATTATTATCTGAAAATTCATTAGCAAAACTACAAGCTTTAAATTTATTTGGATCTTGTAAAGGGGTTCCATCACAACAATTAATAGCATCCTCTACTACATGATCTATTTCTGAACTGCAAACTTCAAATATTTCGCAACTATCAGCTTTATTGTTGATATCTATTTCAACGCCTTCTTTGGTAGGCCATGCTTCATTACAAATAGTGTCTTTAGGATAATACTTTGCAGCAGTTGATTTACAATTATCTCTTTCTGTAACAATTATTTTTAAAGTATCTTCTCCGGTTATACCTGATGTATCAGTTACTTTTAATAAAATTTCATGTACCCCTGACTGAAAACTTACTTTTATTTTTTCTTCTTCTCCAATTAATTTTAATTCTTTATTAATAATTTCATACCATAAAAAAGTTGGTATCTCATTGTATGCAAATTTTGTATTTGGTATATTATTCTCTAAATCATAACTATTTGAAGCATCTAAAATTATTTCTTGATTAGGATTAATGATTAAATCCTCACCGGCAACAGCGATTGGAGCTGTATTTTTAATAACTTTAGCATTTACAGTAAATTTTAAATTTCCAGTTACACTTTCTATATTATCGCTTACCAATATAGTTACACTAGTTTCTCCTATCCCTTTAGGGGTATTACAATTAATAAAATTATTATCAATGTTACAATCAATTATGTCGGAATTAAAATTTATATTATTGTTAAAAGAAAAGGTTAATACATCATTATCATAATCTATCGCATAATCATTTAAATTTAATATATTATTTAGATTATTTTGATCTTCATTTAAAATTATATCTGGTAATTTGGTTAAAATAGGTTTATTATTGATTTCAGGTGCGTCTGGAACACATTTTTTATTTTGGCATAAATTACCTTCATTACAACCACAAAGCTCACAATTATCTATTAAATTTCCATCTTTACAAAAACTTGGTTTTATATTAGAACATCTGTTATAAGGGGTTCCATCTCTACAAGTTATTTTTTCTACGTCATCAATTTGTGCTGCTTTTTTTTTATCAATGATTGCTGGTGAAACTGGACAATCTTGAGGGCAACTATTACTATTTTCATAAGCTGGATTACAAACATTATCACCGCAACCACAATTTAAAGTTGTTGGAGTTATTGCTAAAGTAGCTTTACAAATATTATTAGTACAGATACACAAATTTATATAATTTGGTTCTGGGCAACCAGGACATTGAATACAAGTAGCTGCTCTACATTCCGGTTTTGAAAAACAATCGTTATTAGTTGTACATTCTCTTTGTTGAGTAGCTCTTCCTGTAATAATAGAAATAGATAAAGCGGAAGTTCCATTCAATAATATGGTAGATAATATTAACATTATAAAGATTATTAAAATTTTTTTCATTTAAATTACCAGCATATCAACTCAAAAAAACAACAAGTATAACTGCATAAACCAGTTCCACCTTCTTCAGCACATTTACCACATATTGTATCATCACTAAACTCGAAGCCTTTTAAACTTCCCACGATTTCTTGCTCTACCATAATTTTGCTTTTTATTATACCAAATATAGCTATTATTATGATTAAAGTTATAAGAATTATAATCCAAAGTTTTGTATTTAAATTCATGTTGTTATTTACCTTTTTGCTTTATTTAAATTTTTTCTTTTAATAAAAAGATTTATATAATAAATTTCTTTTTAGTTTATTATGAATGAAAAAGAGATTAAATTAAATTTTAAAAAGGAGTTACAGAAAAATTCAGAAAAATATTATCCAGTCAAAACTTTAAAAGAATTAAATTTTACCAGAAATCAATGTAATAAATGTAAAAATTTTTTCTGGAGTTTAAATAAGGATAAAATTTGTGGAGAGCCTTCTTGTTCAGGTGGTTTTAGATTTATAGGCAAAGGTTCAAAGAAAAAATTAAGCTATATTGATGTCTGGAAGGAATTTTCTAGAATTCATAAAAATTTAGGTTATACACCTATTAAGAGATACCCCGTAGTTAGCAGGTGGAATCCAACAACAGATTTTACAATAGCTTCGATAGCAGCTTTTCAGCCTTATATTGTAAGTGGAGAAGTTAAACCTCCTGCAAACCCCTTGGTTATACCTCAGTTTTGTTTAAGATTTTCAGATATAGATAATGTTGGATTAAGTTCTTCGCATTTTACTGGATTTGTTATGATGGGGGAACATGCATTTGTAAAACCAAAAGATTACAATATTAATAAATATCTAAAAGACCATTTAACTTGGCTAAATAAAGGAATGGGAATTAAAAATGAATATTTAAAAATACATGAAGATGCTTGGCTTGGAGGAGGTAATTTAGGAAGTTCATTAGAGTTTTTTTCACAAGGTTTAGAAATTAGCAATCAGGTTTATATGCAATATGAACTAATAAATAACAGCATTAAAGAATTAAATATTAAAGTTTTGGATATGGGTCAAGGGCAAGAAAGAGCTGCTTGGTTTACTCAAGGAAATCAAACAAGTTATGATGCAACTTTTCCAACTGTTATGAATAAACTATATAATAAAACTGGAATTAAAATTGATAATGATTTGATGAAAAGATTTTTACCTTATTCTTCTTATTTAAATATAGATGAAATAAAAGATGTAGATAAAACTTGGACTGAAATTTCTAAAAAGATTAATATTAATTTAACTGAATTAAAAAATAAAATTTTGCCATTAGCTGCTCTTTATTCGATAGCAGAACATAGCAGATCTTTATTGGTAGCATTAAATGATAGTGCTTTGCCTAGCAACACAGCTAGTGGTTATAATTTAAGAGTTATTTTAAGAAGAGCTTTAAGTTTCATTGATCAATACAATTGGAATTTAGATTTAGCAGAAATTTGCAGTTGGCATGCTTCTTATCTCAAACCTTTATTTCCAGAATTAAGTAAAAATTTAGACAATGTTAAAAAGATTTTAGATGTTGAGAAAATTAAATACGATAATACAAAACAAAAATCTGTAGAGATTGTAGCTAGATTAATTAAAGAAGATATTAATGAAAATAAATTACTTCAATTATATGATAGCCATGGAATTTCACCGGAAATAATAAGAGAAGAAGCTATTAAATTTAATCGTGATATTAAAATACCTGAAAACTTTTATGCTAAAGTAGCTCAATTACATGAAAAAGTTGAACAAAAATATGCTACAGAAAAACAAGAGAAATTAAATTTAAAAAATATTAAAGAGACAGAATTACTTTTTTATAAAAATGAAAAACAAAAAGATTTTTCAGCAAAAGTTCTTAAAATCATTGACAACAACGTTATATTAGATAAAACTTGTTTTTATCCAACTTCTGGTGGTCAATTATATGATATCGGTTATTTAAATGATAATGAAATTGCAGATGTTTTTAAACAAGGAAATATTATTGTTCATGTTCTAAAAGACAAACCTAAATTTAAAGAAAATTCAATAGTAAAAGGAAAAATTAATTGGGATAGAAGATATCAACTAATGCAACATCATACAACAACACATATTATTAATGCTGCTGCTAGAAAAGTTTTAGGAAATCATGTAAATCAAGCAAGTGCGTTTAAAGATGTAAATAAAGCTAGATTAGATATAACACATTATCAAAGTTTAAGTGAAGATGAAATTAAAAAAATAGAAGATGAAGCTAATAAAATTGTAGCTAAAAAAATTAAAGTAGAAAAAAGTTTTATGTCTAGAGATGAAGCTGAAAAGAAATATGGAACTTTAATTTATCAGGGTGGTGTAGTTCCTGGAAAAAATATTAGAATTGTTAACATAAAAAATACAGATGTTGAAGCTTGTGGGGGCACTCATTTAGATAATACATCCGAAGTTGGAAAAATAAAAATATTAAAATCAACTAAAATTTCAGATGCTATTGTAAGATTAGAATATGTTGCAGGTAAAAAATATGAAGAAGAATTAAATTATGAACAAGAAATTTTAAAAGAAGCTTCTGATCTATTAAATTGTGATATTAATCAAATTCCTGGAAGAGCTGAAGAATTATTTAATTTGTGGAAAGATGTTGTTAAAAAGGGAAAATCTATTCATAGTTTTAAACTAAATTCTAAAAAAATTTTTAAGTGGGATATTTTACAAGAAACTGCAAATATATTAAAAACCCAACCAGAAAATATTACTAAAACTATTTCTAGGTTTTTAAAAGAATTAAAAGAAAAAATTTAATCAAAAGTTTCTGCTACTCCCATCATAGGCATTATTTGTGGGGAATTTAAAATACCTAATAATACAATTATTATAATTGATAAGATTAACAAACTTATTGCAGTAATAACTAAAGTCCAAATTCCAGCTCCAACACCTTCTTTAATACCTATATAAACTGATGGTCCTAAAAACATTATAAATATTAATATACCAAATAAAAGTATTATAGGTAAAAGGATCATGCTATTATATTTACCAAGAATTCTAATTAAAAACCAAGCAATGAACCATAAAATAATTACGCCAACAGCACCACCAACTCCACCTCCAATTACTTTTAATGTTCTATTTTTAGTTTTCATTCTTATTAACCTCCTTACTACAAAGAAATAAAATAACCAAAGAACAAATATTATTCCTAATATTATTAAAAATGTATTTACTGCGTATAAAGCAAATTTAGATTTAGCATAAGTTCCTTTTACATGAAAACTTTCCCATGGATCTAAACCTTGAGCAGTTTTAGTTATACCACCATAATAACCGATTTGACTTGAAAATCTTTGTAAATCAGCACTTTCTTCAGTTCCACTTAATTTATTAAATGATCCTTCTGCTGCTAGAAAATTACTTCTGTAATCTATTTGAGATTTTACACCTTTTAAATATAAATCTTCATTTACGCTAATAGAAACTCTAACGCTGTTTGTATCATATTCATTTTTAATAGTTTCAAAATCAAAATTAAACTTACCCAGATTTTTTGTTGTATAACCTTCTGTTTTATAATATAAAATTACATTTGCTGATTGTTGCGATTTTACTTTTTGAGGTAATTCTAAAGTATAGATTGTTGATTTAGATAATTCTTCTTTTGTATAATCTATTAAATAATATAAAGGATTGCCATATGGATATTCTGTATATTCTATACACTTATTATAATCGTATCTACATGATTCGTCTACACATATCTCTCCATATCTAGAACATGTTTTTTTAAGATAATAATATTCTTGTACTATAGCTATAATTCTTATATCATTACCTGGAATTTCTAATTTTAATTCTTTTAATGAAGTTTCTTGTATATTATTTATAACTAATTTAGCTGCTACTGTAGCCTCTCCTTCTCCATCAAAAATTACAGAATAAGATTGATCTTGACCTATGTTAAAAGTTGTTGGTTGTGGGTATGATTCTGGTGCAAAAACACCAATTTTAGCAAAAGCTACCGGTAAAATTAAAATACAAATTAAAAGTATTGTCAAAATTTTTATTTTCATTTTCCATTCCTCCTTATTAAAATTATTAATATATAAATTAATATTGCAAATAAACTACCAAATAAAAACCATAAAGCGAAATTTGGAATTTGAACTGCTGTAGTTAATTTTGAAGCTGATTCTGAGCCTACTGTTGTTCTTAATGATTCTTGTATTGAATCTGGTATTGCCTCGCTATTAAGTCTACCAAATGTTGTAAATGCACTAGTAAAGAAATAAATTATTCCGCTTGCGAATAAACTAAAACCTAAAATTGGTAAAACAGTCTTAAGTTGATTTTTTAGTAAATCAATTTTTTTAGGTGCAATAACTATGAATTTTTTTGCTGGTGCATAAATCTCCATTTTTTTCCCTTTTTCACTCCACATAAATTCTTTAGATTCTATTAAACCATTCTGAAAAAGTTGCTTTATGTTATAATGTACAGTCGATACTGGAATGTTTAAATCTTTAGCTATTTCTGATTCAGAAGCTTCTTTTTCACTTAGATAATTTAAAATTTTTCTTGAAGTTTTATTGCTTATAACTTCAGCTAGTTTTTTAGCTTTCTCTTCTTCTAAACTTATCAAAATAAAAGTTTCGTCTTTTGCCATAACTTCAAGTATAATTAGAAAGTATATAAAGGTTTTTAAGACTTCAATTTGATTTGAAGTTATATATAAAACTAATGTTATTTCTTATATAAAATTATCTTTTCGATAAATTTATTAACATAAAACCTGTATATTATATAGAAGGATTAATATTTATAATTAATGAATCCAAAAAATCCAATTCCAGATGTTAAAAATAAAGGGGCTTTTGAAATACTAGAATCTGCAGTCAAGAAATATAAATCAGATAAACCTTTAGTTGTTGGTATAACTGGATCAGGTGGTGCTGGGAAAACAACTTTTGGTAAGAATATAGTCATATATTATGGTTCTGAAAACTGTGTTTCAATAGACCTTGATGATTATTTAATACCTAGAGAAACCAGAGGAAAACTCGGTATAACAGGATATCACCCAAAAGCTAATAAATTATTTGAAGCAAGAAGTAATATCATAGAACTTATTTCAAGAAAATCAATTTTAAAACCATGTTATGATCATTCAACTGGAAAAGTTTTAAGTAATGAAACTATCTCTCCAAGAGAAATAATTGTTATCGAAGGAGTAACTCCTCTTTATCCAGAGTTAGTAGAACTAAATAATATATCATTTTTCCTATATGCAAATGAGGAAACTCAAATTCAAAGTAGAATCGAAAGAGACGTTAAGGAAAGAAACTATAGTCTTGAAGAAGCTCTGATATTGTATGAAAGTCTAAAACCAGATTATAAAAAATTAATTGAACCAACAAAACAATTAGTGGATGTTATTTTTGAGGTTGGAATAGATTATGTCATGCATCCAATTCATATAAACCCAAAATTCGTATAACAAAAATAAATTTTAAGGAGGTTGATATGTTTAAAGGGATTATCTTTGATTTTGATGGTGTTATAGTAGATACCGAACCTAAAAAATTTAAATATCTTAGAAATATTTTACGTAAATATAAATATAATTTAGAAAAAGATAGCTTCCTTGATTTAATTGGTAAAAAAACCAGTAAATTTCTTGCTGAGAAATTCCCTCAAATACCTGAAGAAACTATAAAAATTATTAGTAAAATAATAAGAAAGCTTCGATATGTTAACATACAAGAATATAAATTAATTCCTGGAATTCAAGAACTTCTTGTTTTTTTAAAATCTAAACGATATAAAATTGCAGTTACAACAGGTTCAGAAAGAAATTTTATAGAAAAGATCCTTAAAAATCATTCTATATTGGATTATTTTGATGTGATTGTATCTGGAGAAGAATTCAATTCTTCTAAACCAGATCCCGAATGTTATCAAATTACAATTAAGAAATTAAATTTACTTCCTTCCAAAATTATTATTGTTGAAGATTCTGTTCCTGGTATAAAAGCAGCTAAAACACTAGGTTGTAATGTTTTTGCTATTAAAACTTACTTAAAAAGAAATAGCATTTTTGAAACAGATAAAGTTTTCAAAGATCATTTTGATATTTTAAAATATTTAAAATAAAAAAAACCTTTATATGAAATGAAACCCCAATAGAAAAAAGATTTATTCTATATAAATACCAGCTTTACCTAATTTAGCTTTTTTTGCTTTACTTTGAGGATCATAAATATTTTTATCATTAACTGCAAATATATTAATTTTTAAATTTAATTCTATTTCAAATAAATTTTTGTTGTCTTCAAATATTTTCTTTTCTTTTGGAATGCAATATATATAACCTTTTTTTGGTTTGATTTTAACAATATTTAAAATAGATCTAATATCTTGAATTGTTTGTTCGATTAACTTATCTTCAAATTCAAACTCGTTTTTAATTTTCTTAACATCAAAAGAAGGCCACTTTTCCAATGAAATAAAACTTCTGTGATTTTTGTGCCAAAATTCTTCTGCTAAATGCGGGGTAAATGGTGCTAATAATTTTAATAAAACTTCTAAACATTCTTTTGAAGCTCCCTTTGTATTTAAGTAATTAACATACTCCATTAATTTTACTATAGATATATTATATCTGAAACTTTCAATATTTTCAGTAACTTCTTTAACAATTTTGTTTCTTTTACTTTCTAATCTTTCATTATGCTTAACAGTTTTTTTATCAAACAAATTATAAATTTTGTTTATAAAACGATAAGCTCCTTCTATACCTTCATCATTCCATTCCATATCTTTATCTGGGCTTGCAACGAATAACAAAAATAATCTACCTGTATCAATACCATATTTTTCAGAAATTTCTTCTGGTGATACAACATTACCTCTACTTTTACTCATAACATAACCATTTTTATGTAGCATACCTTGATTAAACAATCTTAAAGCTGGTTCATCAAAATTTACTAAATTCATATCTTTTAAAACCTTAGTCAAAAATCTAAAATAAATTAAATGTCCAGTTGCATGTTCTTTTCCTCCAATATATTGATCAATAGGCATCCAATAATTTACTTTTTTACTGTTAAATATATTTTTATTATTTTTATTATCACAGTATCTTAAAAAATACCATGAAGAATCAACAAAAGTATCCATTGTATCTGTTTCACGTCTTGCATTAGATTTACATTTATAACATTTTACATTTACAAATTCTTTAACATTCTCTAATGGATTACCTTTAACATCAAACTTAACTTTTTCTGGTAATAAAATTGGTAATTTTTTTTCTGGAACTTGTATAATACCACATTTATCACAATATATAACAGGAATTGGTGTTCCCCAATATCTTTGTCTAGAAATTAACCAATCTTTTAATTTATATTGTATTACAAATTTGCCTAAATTTTTTTGATCTAAGAATTTTGTAATTTCTTTAATTGCTTTTATATTATCTAATCCATTAAATTTTCCTGAATTAATTAAAATTCCATTATCTAAATAAGCTTGATCTTTAACTTCTTTTTTATTTTCTGATAAAATAACTTGTTTAATAGGTAAATTATATTTCTTTGCAAATTCAAAATCTCTTTGATCATGAGCTGGAACACTCATTACAAAACCAGTTCCATAATCCATTACAACAAAATTAGCAATATATATAGGAATTTTTTCATTATTAATAGGATTGATTGCATATTTTCCTATAAACATTCCTTCTTTTTCTTTTTCTGCAGAAGTTCTTGTAAATCTATCTTGTATTAAAACCTTTTTTATAAAATCTTTAACTTGTTTTTCATATTGTGTTTCTTTTACAAGTTCTAAAACTTTAGGATGCTCTGGTGCAAATACCATGAAAGTAACTCCAAATAAAGTATCTGGTCTTGTTGTAAATACTTTAGCTTTTTGAAATAAGATATTTAATACATCTGGTTCAATTAAATTATTAAAATGAGATTTAACTCCATTTCCAATATAAATATCTGCTGATAAATTTTTTGCTATTTCACGTGGTTGATTAATTGGTAAGATATGATCATTTTTATCAGCTAAAATTATAATTTTATTCACTTTTCTCTTAATTGCAGAAAAATCAAATTTGAAATCACAACACTCTTCTAATATAGGTCTTCTTTTATTATCTAAATATTCAGGTTTTAATGGAGGGGTTATCATAATTAATTTGTTAATTTTTACATTAAGTTTAGGTAGTAATTTCATTGCAAGCACCCCGCCTAATGAATGAGTAATAATTATAGTATTTGAATTAAATTTATGATTTTTTAGAACGAATTCTAATTGTTTTTCGATATTAGGTTCAAAGGTATTAGGTAAATCTGGAGTAAAAACTACTTTTCCACCATGATCTTCAATCTCTTTTTTCAACCACGGCCAAAAATCGCTTCTAGAATTACTATTAAATCCGTGAAAGAAAACAAATTCTGCATCTTTAATATCTAAATTTATAATTTCAAATTCAATCTCTGTACCTTCACTTTTTCCGATCCAGTTTCTCTGCATTATTTTAATATCTTCAGGCCAATATAATCTGTCTAAATCTTTTAAAAGCTGTTCAGCATAATCAGTTATTTTAAAAAACCATTGTTCTAATTCTTTAATTTCTACTTCTTGATCTTCATGTCTCCAACATCTACCATTTACAACTTGCTCATTTGCTAAAACGGTATCACATTTTTTGCAATAATTTACAGCAGCTTTTTTCTTATAGACTAAACCTCTTTTTAAAAACTCTAAAAATAACCATTGATTCCATTTATAATATTCAGGTAAATGTGTAGCTAATATCCTGTCCCAATCATAACTTAAACCTAAATTTTTTTGCTGTCTTATAAAATTCTTAATTGCATTTTCTGTAAAGATTTTAGGATGGGATTTCTCTTTTATTGCTGCATTTTCAGCTGGCAATCCAAAACTATCATAACCCATCGGATATAAAACATTAAAACCCTGCATTCTTTTATATCTAGCCAATACATCTCCAATGCAATAATTTCTAGCATGACCCATATGCAAACCAGAACCAGAAGGATAAGGAAGCATCTCTAAAATATAATATTTTTCCTTTTTACCTTCTTTTACTTTAAAAATTTTAGATTTTTCCCAAGCAGTTTGCCACTTCTTTTCTATTTTTTTAAAATCTGCCATAAGAAATAAAGATAATGATTAACTTAAATTATTTTTGGTTTGTTTAAAAAAATAAAAAAGTAAGTTTTATATAATAAATATAATTTTATAAAATTAAGGACCTGTAGCTTAGCCCGGATAGAGCGACTGCCTTCTAAGCAGTAGGTCGTGGGTTCAAATCCCATCGGGTCCATAGAAACTTTTAAAAAAAGTTTAATCAAAAAAGATTTAAATATGGGTGTATAGCCAAATTGGCAAGGCAATCGCCTGCAGAGCGATGAATGAGGGTTCGAGTCCCTCTACACCCTTAACAAAAAAAGGTGATTAAATGAGAATAAGTACAATAATTATAATTTTGATAATAGTCGTAATTTTATTAATTTTATTTAAAAAAGATATATTAAACAATACAGTAGACTTTTTCTCTACAATAGCTGGAAAATGAAAAAAATGAATAAGATAATAATACACCACTCTGGAAAAAGTAAAGGTAATTCTAAAAATATTAAACTGCATAATAATGAGTTAGATAACATTTATAATTTTATTATTGATAATGGAAATTTAAAAGAAGATGGTTTTATAGAAAAAGTTAGAAACATAAAGATTAATAGTGCTAATAATTCTATTGGAATTTGTTTAATAGGTAACCTTAATATTGATAAACCTACAAAAGCTCAACTTAATAGTTTAATATATTTACTTAAAAATTTAAAAAAAGAATTTGATATCAATATAGATGATATTATAAGACATAAAGATTTAGAAAGTTTGGAAAAAAATTGTCCTGGAAAAAATTTTAATATAAATCAAATAAAAAAACAGATAGTAGATTCTTTAGAAGAATTATTTTAAGATACATATTGATGTTTTACTTAGAGCAAAGTACGATGAAAAATTTTCTAAATTATATCAAGTTTATATAATTATTAAAGACAGATTTAAAAAAAGATTATTTTATTTTTCATTTAATTTTCTAAGACCGGCTCCTAGAAAATATAAGGATAACACTCCCGATAAACTACCGTTTAAACCCGATAAACTACCTCTTAAAACACGTTGTTTTACGGTTGGATTAAACTCACTATTGTCAAGAGTAGATTCTACATAATAAGGATCATTCCCCCTATAAAATGCTCTTGCATCTGATAGATTACTAATTGCAAAACTACCAAAAAGAGTTGCAGGTAATAAATACGCATAAGCTATAAGATAATCTTTAGGTTTTATTTTTATTTTAAACTTCTAATTTCTCATACACCAAATTATTTAAAATCTTCTAACTATTAACACTATTAAGTATATACCTAAAATTACTAAAACTATATCAGCAATTCCTAAAGTTACTATTGACCAACTTCTTGGACTGAATGGAGAAAAGCTCGATAAAAATGCAAATCCAGTTGTCTCTGCTGTAGTTTTTTGTGATAAATCAAAACTATCTTCAATTACTACTGGTTCCTGAACTACAGGTTTTTCTTGTAAAGGTTCTTCTGCAACTGCACCGCTTACTGTTAAAGGTTGGAAAGTATCTGAACTTTCATCTCCATTATCAAAGAATACTGCAACATTAACATGGTATTCTCCATCAAGTGCAGCTTCTGGAACTGTGAATGTTACACTTATTGTTGCACTATTGTCATCTTCATCTTTAAATTCTTTTATCTCACTTACAGTTGTTGATTCTACATTAATTCCTAAGCTACCGGTTTCTTTTAATACAACAAAAACATCTTCTTCATCACTTTCACCGATATTTAACACTTTAATTTTTGCTGTTACTAACTCTCCTCTTTTTACAACTGAAGGAGTAAATACAACATTTTCTATTATCATATCGTGTTTCTCTAATTTTATTTCCATATCTAAAAAGTCTTCACTACATTGCTCATCTTCATTACCATCTTCAAAAGCTTTAAAGAAAATTCCATAAGTGTTGCTTTGGTCTATTTCATTAGGATCTATAGGAACAATCAAATCAAAATCAAAATTTGCTTCATCACCTTCATCTACATCTTGTTGTTCTGATTCTGAATTTTCTATTTCATCAGCATTTGTAAGATCTACTAAAACAGCTTCTACCATAACATCATTTAAATCATCAGAACCCTCATTTCTAACTTCTACTTCCATATTTATTTTTTCATTAGGTTTAAACTCATCACCATTATCTGGTTCTTTTATGTCAATTTCTAAATCGCCAATTTCACCATCTTTACAAAGTTCAGGTCCAACTAATACAGATAAAGTAAAAGTATCACTTGCACCTGCTACAGTATCGCTTACAGTAACTATCCCTGTATAAGTATTAATATCTACTTTATCAGTTGGAGCAGCTTTAACTGTTGCAGTTTCAGAACTTGATGGAATCAATACTGCACCATAACCAGAAAATGTAAGTGTTATTAAATCTCCATCATTATCTGTGAAATTTGCTTGACTAAAAGTAATAGAATTTACTGTTATATTAGTAGTTCCATTATTAGTGATTATAAATGTAGTAGAAGTAGATCCACCTTGACCTACAATCATTGAAACACTATCAGGAACATCTAAAGAAGGTATTATATTAGCTGATCTAGCAGCCATACCGCCATTAATTCCTGTAGCTAAAAATAATAAAAATACAATAAATATACTTAAAAGTTTTATTCTCATTTTTTAACCCCCAAAATTATTAAATTTAAAGTTCTTCCATCATCCTCTTTTGTTATCATTTTATAGTTATAACCTATATATAAACCTTTTGGTTTATCTTTTGTTATCATTTTAATTTCTTTAAATATTAAATAACTCAGAAAATACTTAATTATTATTAATGAAACTATTACTTTATTTGATAAAAAAAGCTTGAATAATATATTAAAATAGTTCTAAATTGTTTATAAAAAACTATTTTCGTAAAAAACATTATTTTCAAGACTTTTAGCTTAAAAAACAATCAAAAAGGTTGTTTTTCTTGATTATAAGCATATTTTAAGATTTTACTTTTCTCTTTTTACCTTTTATTTTATCTCTATAAAATAAGTAAGATGAATATCCTATTAAAGCTCCCATTATAACGTCAGTTAAATAATGGATTCCTAAATAAATTCTTGAATATAATATTAATAGTGCTATCATTATTAAGACGTATTTAATTTTTTTAAATTCTTCAATTAAAATTGGTAATATAGCAAAAGCTGCAGTTGCATGCCCGCTTGGAAAAGAATACTTAGAAACCTCGATTAAATTTTTTATTTGTAATACTGTAAAAGGTCTTGGTCTTGCTATAATCAATTTTAATATCCAAGTTATTATTAAAGCTGTAAGTATCACTAATAAACTTTTTTTAATGAATTTGTTTTTATCTTTTACAAAAAGTAATGATATAAGTAAAATTATTATAATTCCGGTTGTGCTTGCAAGATAACTTATTAATTTAAAAAATATATTTAAAAAATTTAATCTGTTAGATGCTATTAATAATGTGATTTGTTTATCTAAGATTATACTTATTATTAATATTATTAAAGTTATTACGATATGAATTATATTTTTTTTCATTACATCTTATTAACAATTTCTTTAATTTAAATATGTTTTTGTTTAAAAAAAGATAATTATAAAAACAATCTAAATATTAAAATATTATGAAGTTTAAATATGAACATCAATTAATAATAAGAATTTTAATTGCAATATTAATAACTATTGTCTTCTTAAAACTTTTTTATAGAATATTCTTTCCTTTAACAATATATCCAGTTTACTACTTTTTAAAATTATTTTTTGAAGGTAGTCTAATTGGTAATATAATCTTAATTAATGAATATAATCTAAATTTTATTGAAGCTTGTGTAGCAACAATGGCTTATTTTTTATTAGCGATGTTAATTTTATTTACAAAAGATATTAATTTAAAAAAAAGAATTTATATGTTTTTAGTAGGAAGTATTTTAATTTTAGCTTTTAATATAATTAGAATAATAGTTTTAATTATAATCTTATTAGTATATGGGGCTAATGCTTTTGAATCAGTACATTTATTTATCTGGGGTTTTGTTTCAACTTTATATGTATTTTTAGTTTGGATAATTTTAATTAAGATGTTTAAAGTTAAATCTATTCCAATCTACAGTGATTTAAAAGAGTTGTATAAAAAAAGTTATTTTAGGAAAAAATAGAGATTAAACCAATACTAGCTAATGTAACTATTATTCCAGCTAAGATTACACCTAAAATTATTGCTAAATAAGATTGTTTTCTTTTTAATTTAAAAAACCATGCTAATAAACAACCACTATAAGCTCCAGTTAATGGTAAAGGTACTCCAACAAATAAAGCCAAAGCAATAAATTCCCATTTAGTACCTATATTTTTTTCTATTTGACTCTTTTTCGAATCAATTTGTTTTTCAATTATTTTTTTATAAAAATTAAATTTTATTAGATACTTATGTATATAATCTAAAAATAAAAATATTATAGGTATTATTATAATATTAGATAAAGTAGCTATTATAAAAGCTTGTAATGGTGGAATTTTAGATGCTATTGCAAACGGTATTGCTCCTCTTAATTCAGAGATAGGCAACATACTTAAGATTATTGTTATAATTGTAGGATTACTCATTTTCTGAATGTTGAAATACAATTAAATCTTCTCTAGTTAATTTTTCTCCTCTTTTTAATTTATTTTCAACAAGTTGTGTTTTTTCACTTATTTTTTCTCTCTCTTCTTTTTCTTTGTTTAATTTAAAAGCTAAATCAATTTCATTCATTTTTGATTTTATATAATTAGCCTTAATTAGTTTTTCTTTTAAAAGATGGTTAATTTTACTAAATTCATTTTTATATTCTAAGAATTTTTTAAACACATCTTCATGTTGTTTTTTTAAAGAATCTATTTTATTAGTTACATCAATTAAATCTTTGTAATCTGTTTTGAGTTTTAAATTTTGTTTAATTTTTTTATGAACATCATCAGCTTTTTTCCTAGAATCTTCTATTTTTTTATATAAACTATTTATTTCATTTACTATATTTTCTACATCTTTTGTTTGCTCTGCTATCTTTTTAAGTTGATTAATTTTTTTCATTAATTTTTGTTCATCTTTAAATTGTAAACCTTCTGTTTCTATTTTTTGCTCTAATTGTAATATCTTATCTTTTGTGGTTAGTGGATTTATTTTAAAATTATATTTTTTAAGAAGATCTGTTCTTTGCTTTTTAAGTTGTCTAAGACTTTCTATAAAATTCTTAACTTCTTTATTGTAATTATCCCTTTGTTTTTTTAAATTCTGTAAATTTATATTAAATTCGTCTTTAATTTTCTTAATTTCTTTAAATTTATTAATAGAATTATAAATTTCTTTTCTAAGATTTTCTTTATTTTTGAACCAGGTTTCCTTATTATAATTACTTTTATTTAGTTGATCTTTTAATTCTATTATCTCTTTTTTAGTTAGATCTAATTCTTTTAATAAATCTTGCCTCTCTTTTTCCATAATTATGAAGATTTAACCAAACAATGCTCCAAGTCCCATTGCAGCTTCAGCTTCACTTTTCTTTTCATCATGCTTTTTCTCTTCTTTTTTAGCTTCTTTAGCTTCTGCAACAGGTGCAGCTGTAACTACTTTACTCTCTTTTATTACTTTTTCTATATCCACACCATCTAATGCTGCAACCAAAGCTTTAACTTTAACATCATCAACTTTACTTCCTGCAGCTTCTAATACTCTTTTTACATTATTTTCATTTATAGGCTGACCGCATTTGTGTAATAGCATACCTGCATATATAAGTTCCATTTTTAACCTCCATCATCTAATTTTTTTGATTTCTTTTCCTCTTTTTTAATTTGTTCATCTTTCATAGTATCAATAATTTCTTGTGCTTTTGCAACAGCTTCTTCTGAATACTGGGGCATTGGGATTTCTGCTTTTCTATCTGGTTCTCGTAAACTTAATATTCTTTTTGCTTCTTCTGAAGCTTTTTCTGGTATGTCTGTTTTTTCCTTGGGTTCTTTTTTTTGTTTTTTGTTTTTCTCTTCTTTTTCTTCCTCAATAAATTCTACTTTTTCTTCAGTTTGTTTAGATTCTTCTTTAGTTTCTCCAAATTCTTCTTCTATTTTTATACCTTTTACTTCCATATCATCACCCAAAGCTTGACTAGCTAAATATGCTTCCTTAATAAAATATTCAACAGTTTCTTTATTAATATAATTTATCCCGACAGCTAAACTAAAAGCATCATTACTTGCATGCTTAATCTCATTTATATAATATTGTTCATCTATTCTTAATATTTCCCCAAAGTAAACTAAACCTTTTTCGTATACTGCTCTTAGATTTAAACCAACTTCCATAGGTTTGATATTAAGCTTGGATAAAATATCTGCTGCTTTACTATTAATTTCTTTTCCTGCTTCTACTATTAAAGAATCTTCTTTTATTATAACTTTACCACTTTCAATTCCAGCTTTAATTCCTATCTGGCCTAATTCTCCAATTATTGGACCTGGTGTAAATGAAGTTGGACCAGCCAGCACTACTAAATCTCGAGGAGCAATTTGACCAGCTTTTGCAGGAGCATTGGATTTATTTTTTAATAGTGTTTTACTTAATTTAAACGTATCCAGATTCGTAAAAACCAGAGCAGGCATGCAATTATCTAAATATTTTTCTATTTCTCCAATATTTTTTTTAGATTCTTTTAATTGATTCAAAACAATTTTAATTAATCTTTTTTTAGTAGTTTTAATTAATAAATTATCTTTTAATTTTGCTCTTAATGTCTGTAATTGAGATGAAGGTAAATTGGTGATATCAACTATGCCAAATATACTATGCTTATTGATTAGATTAGTTATATCTTTTACTTCCTCTTTTTTATTTTCTGATACATGTGCTTTGGGTTTCATCTTTTAACCTCAACAACTTTAGCTTTTTCAGTTTCCTCTATTTGGAAGGATGAGCTCATTGTTAACTTAAGCATCATACTTTTTATATTTTGTTTTTCTTGCGATAAAGTAGGTATGATAGTATTATAAATTGTTAAAATATTTTCTGATATTTCTTCGTCTTTCATATCCTCAGATCCTACTGGTATTTTTAGAATAGGTTCGATTTTCGTTTCTAGTCTTATAATCTTTTGTAATCTTTCATATAATTCATTTAGATTAGTATCTGGTGTTACAACGCAACCAGCTTTTGGATTTGGCATTTTTCCTTTAACACCAAGAACTTTACCAAAAATTTTTGCGATATCAGGCATTAAACTAGCTTGTGCAACAAAAAAACTATGACTATTTACTAATTTTTTTAATGATTTTTTATCATCCTTCCATTGAAGAAAATCTTCTTTTAATATAACTTGATCGAATAAACCTGTTGCTTTTTTTTCTAAAGTTTTATCAACGAAAATACAAACTTTTACTTTTTTATTGCTTTTTTTATAAGGCAAAACTAAAAATAAATCTACTTTTTCTCCTTCTTTTTTAATATTGATATTTTTTAGATTAACAATAAAATCAAATGTCTGATTAAAGTTACGTTTTTTAGTTTTTTCTCTAACTTGTTTTATAGAATTTATTATTAAATTTTTATCCATGATAAGCCCTCCTACTTTATGTAGTAACAACGGGTATAAATTTTATTTACATATACATTTATAAAAGTTTCTAAAAATTAAAAAAACAAAATATTTATATATAAAATATCCCCTTAAAAGTGATTACAATTTAAGGTAATTTAAAATGACCGGACAGATACTTGTTATGATAAAACCAGTCGTGTTAATATAGCTGGAAGCGTTTTAAACACATTAGATGGATTAGTACAAGATTATTCAAGCAGAGTAAAAACAATTAGAGTCGATTCAGTTCCTAGAGAAATAATTGAAGATTTTTATAGTCCTCATAAAGATAAAGATTTTTATGGAAGGATGATAGATTATTTTGAAAATCAATCAGTTGTTTTAGCAATTTATGAAGTTGAAAAAGAAGTTATTAAAAAATTTAGAGATGTTATAGGTAATACAAATCCTGCAAAAGCAGTTGTAGGAACAATAAGATACATATTTAGTAGGGATTCGTTAGATAAAGCTATATCTGAAAATAGACCAGTAGAAAATGTAATCCATTGTTCTGATTCTGTAGAAGAAGCTAGAAGAGAGATTAATGTATGGAAAGAATATTTAGAAGATATAACAAAAATTATATAAATTAAAATAATTTAAAATAAATATGAAAGAGAATAAAATTGGTGTAGGTTTTGGAGTTATGTTGTTAAAAAATAATAAAATTCTTTTAGGTAAGAGGCATGAAGATCCTGAAAAAGCAGATTCTGAATTAAGAGGAGAAGGTACTTGGAGTATGCCTGGTGGTAAATTAGATTATAAAGAATCATTTGAAGAAGGTGCTATTAGAGAAGTTTTTGAAGAAACAGGTATTAAAATAAACAAAGTTAAAGTTGTATGTATAAATAATGATATGAATGAGTATGCGCATTTTATAACTATAGGTTTAATTTCAGATAAATTTGAAGGCGAACCACAAGTTAAAGAACCAGATGAAATAAAAGAATGGAAATGGTTTAATTTAGATAATTTACCAAAACCAATGTTTTTTCCAAGTGAAAGAGTATTGAAATGTTATCTAGAAAAAAAATTTAATAAACATTTATAAAGAATAAAGTTTAAATATTTATATTTCTCTTATTTTTTTATCTGAAAATTTTCTTAATCTTTATACCCAACCACCTTCTATATCCCAAGCACAGTAGGTAATACTATCTCTAAAAATTAAAATTTGTGGCATATTTATTAATCTTTCTACTTTCTTATTAATTTTATTTTACCAGTTAAATCAACAATTTTAGAAGGTTTTCCTTTTAACAATCCATCTTCTATTATTATATTATTTTTAAATTTTTCTGGAACTTCTTTTACACTTCTTATATATTTTTCACCGCTTATATTACAAGATGTTGTTATAAAAGGTATATTTGCTTTAAAAATTATTTTTGTAAAGATATGTTTTGGAATTCTTATACCAATAGTATTTGAATTTAAATTTACTTCTCTAGAAATTGCTTTTTTATTTTTTAATTTCAGTATAAAAGTGTAAGGTCCTGGTAATTTTTTTAAATATTTTTCAACTTTTTTATCAACAAAACAATTTTTTATTACCCATTTTTTACTTACTATTATAGAAAATGGTTTTTTACTTTTTTTAAGTTTTCTTAATCTTTTAACATCTTTATAATTGGTAGCATCACAACCAATTCCATAAATAGTATCAGTAGGATAAATAAAAATTTCTCCTTTTTTAATTTTCTTTATAATTTCTTTTTCATTTAATTCTTTTAATTTAATTATCATTTAACACTATCAAAATATTCTTTTACTCTAGTTAAAATATTTTGCAAATAAAATTTTTCTATTTTTTCTTCAAATATTTTAGACAAATCTTCAAATTCTGTAATTCTGTAATTATTTTGGATTTTTTCTACTAAAAATAAATCTCTTAATCTTTTTAACTGTCTTCTTACATTAGAATCTGCAATGCCTTTCAAAGGTAAATTTTCTTTTTGTCTAAGTTGAATAGCTTGTTTTTTTACTTCTTCTGCTGATAATAATTTTTGTTCATCTTTTGCTATTAATAATGCATATAAAATATCAACTATGATATCCCTAGAATCTCCTGGTTGTAATAAACCAATACTTAAACATAATTTTCTTATTAAATCTCTTTTTTTATCAGAATAAGGTTTTTCATATCGTCTTAATACTATTTCTGCCAAAGGTGTATCTTTTGAGATTGTTTTTGACATTTTTATTTAAATTTTTTATATAATAAAATTAAGATTATTATTAAAATTAATCCTATGATTAAACTTAATAAATTATAAGTATGTACTAAATTTAAATTAACAGCAGCTCCTGTAATTTCATTACTATAATTATTTGTAATTATTGAAGCTATTATAATTAATAATAAAAATGATAATGATGTTATTAAACTTCTGCTAAAAATTTTAACCATAATAAATTTAAGTAAAATCGTATATTTAAATATTATTATAGTAAGTTTTATATAGAACTTACATTTCTTTGCTAGCATGACAGAATTAGTAGCATGTTTAAGTACAGGAAAAGGAACTTGGGGGCATGTATCAAGATTAATTTCTGACGGGAAATGGGATAAAGTATTTTTAATAACAAATGATTATGGAAAAGAAAACTTCACTAAAGATGATAAAACAGAATTAATACCTGTAAATATAAATCAAGGCTTAAGAGAATTAAGAGATGAAATACAATCAAAATTAAAAGATAATATTAAAGGTAGTGAGGTAGCAGTGAATTTCATTTCTGGCACTGGAAAAGAGCATATGGCTTTAATGGGTGCTTTACTTAAATTAGGTATCGGTATAAGATTAACTGCTTTGACTAAAGAAGGTGTAGAAGAAATTTAAAAAAAGAAAAAATTATTTTCTTCCTATTTTGAATTTGGAGGATAAGCACACCAACATCTAAAATCTGTTATAGAACCTTGTGGAAATTCTTTCTTGCCCTTGACCCATACCTCGCTATTACATGAGATTATTTCTCTATTTCCTTCTTGTTCGGTTATGCTTCCTTCTGCGTATATGCAAGTAGCAGTAATTATACCAATGTGTTGTTGAGAACAAATATCTGTGCACGTGGTTGAATAACCAATTGGTTGAGCTTCTATTTCTGGACTAAAACTATTATCTCTCAACATATTTAAAATACCCTGATAAGTAACTGGATATTCTATAGTTTTTATTACTTTTACTTCTACTCTATCATTTGCTTTTTGTCCTTTTTCGTCATATGCTGTTGCTGTTAACTTAACTAATTGTCCTGCGTAGCTAGAAGTATCCCAAAAATTATAACATAACATTGATTTTTTATCTTCGTTTATTTTACAATTTTCAAATGGTTGTGATATCTCTTCTCCTCCAATAATATCAAGAATCATTTTATCTATAGGATATGAACTTTTTGCTACTGCTGTTATTTGGATAACACCCGAAACTATCATTCCATCTTCTGGATAATCTATATTTATACTAATAAATGGTAATGGTTCATCTGATCTAACTTGTCTAGCACCAACAACATCACAATCACCCAAAATACCAAACCAACATACTGCTTCTACAGAATTAACAGCAGCAAAAATCAAAACTAAAGAAAAAGCACTTAAGACAATTAACTTTTTATTCATTTAATAATCACTTCCTTTTTATTTTTTATTAAAAATTATTACCTTATAATTAGTAATTTATATAATTAAAGGATATATATATATAATTGTTATTTAAAATATAGTTTAAACAATATAAAATTTTTATTTTTAAGACATTAATATTTTAAAAATGTCCGAAAATCAATCGTTAGATTTATAAACAATAAAGTAAATATAAGCTTAAGATGGTAAACGGAAAACAAATTATGGATGAATTAAAATCAATTAAGGGAGAATTAAAATTCATAAAAACCCATATGGTAGATGTAGATAGTATCATGATAAAGGACGATTATGAAGCTTTAGAGGAGTATAAAAAAGAAAAAAGAGCAAGAAAATTAATTTCTCACGAAGAACTTAAAAAAGAATTAAAATTATAATGTTCAATATAAATTATTCTAACCAAGCTCGTAAATTTCTAAAGAAAGCAGACAAAATCCTTGCTAAAAGAATATTAGAAAAAATAGAAAATCTTAGAGAAGAACCTGTTATTCATGATACAAAAAGGATAGAAGGTGAAAAGTTATTTAGAGTAAGAGTAGGAAAATATAGGATACTATACGAAGTTGACTATAAAGAAAATTTAATTGGTGTTATAAAAATAGATAAACGTTCAAGAATGTATTAGTAAAAACGAAAGCATTAAAAATTATAATATCTTATTAATATTAAAATGGCTAATTTATTTAAAGATATTAAAAATATTTTATCAGATAAAGAATCTTTGTTTATTAATCCAGTAGCATTAGATTTCGATTACCAGCCTAAACTAGTGCCTTTTAGGGAAAACCAACAACATTATATTGCAACTTGCATTAGACCGTTGCTTATGAAGAGGAATGGAAAAAATCTTTTGGTATTTGGGTCTCCAGGGGTAGGTAAAACTGTATCTACAAGACATGTTTTAAATGAACTCGAAGAACAACCTAACGATATACAAATAATTTATTTAAACTGCTGGAAAAAAGACACTTCCCATAAAATTGTTTTAGATATTTGCGATCAGATTGATTATAAATTTACACATAATAAAACAACAGAAGAAATTTTCAAAATAATTTCTACAATTTTAAATAAAAAAAGTGTTGTATTTGTATTTGATGAATGTGATAAGGTAGACAATCCAGATATATTATATAATATAGCTGAAGATATTTACAGAAAAACAATTATTTTAATAACCAATGATAAAAACTGGTTAAATGGATTAGATCAAAGATTAAAATCAAGATTAATAGTAGAATATTTAGAATTTAAACCTTATAATTTAGAAGAAACTAAAGGTATTTTAGAGCAAAGAATAAAATACGGTTTTGCTCCTAATGTTTTTGAGAAAGATGCTCTTAATTTAATTATGGAAAAAACTTTTGAATTAAAAGATGTTAGAACTGGCTTGTTTTTGTTAAGGGAATCTGCTAATTTAGCTGAAGACGAATCTTCTAAGAAGATCACATTGGACCATGTGAAAAATGTTATATTAAAGTTAAATCCATTTAAAATTAGAAACTCTAAAGATTTTGATGAAGAAGAAAAAGAAATTTTGAATTTGGTAAAAGAAAATTCCGGTAAAACTACTAAAGAGATATATGATATTTATTCCAAAAATCATGAAATAAATTATAGAACCTTCCAAAGAAAAATTGAAAATCTTGAGAAAGGAGATGTGGTGAATACAGAAGAGTTTGTAAGAAAAGGTGGAGGAAGGTCTAATATTGTTAAATTTAAAAAGTTAGATGAATTCTAAAAGCAACACGACAATGCGACAAACACGCGTGTGAGCTATTTAAACAACTATTTCTTAATTTGTTAAGGAGGTGGTTAATATGTTAGATTTAAGCTTAAACAATATAGAGAGATTATTGAGTATACAGTTGAGAAGTTTACCTTTAGATGAAAGTAAATCTAAAAAGGTGAGACCATGTTAGATATATATAATAAAAAAGATATAAGATATTTATGTGAGAATGATGAAATAACTTTGCAGGAAGAAGCTTTTATGGAAGGTTACTGCGAAGATGAAGATTTTGATTAAATTTTTTTATTTTTAATTTAAATTTAAAGACTGGAAAGTTTATAAAGTTATAACTGTGATAACAAATTAATAGGAAAATGGAAATTTTAACCGAATTAAGAAAATTTACCATAGGCCATATTTGTTAAATAATAAAACTTTTTTCTGTAAAACGATTTATTTATAAAATCTTTTTATATTTAAATATCTATGAAAATTTTAGCTTTTACTGATTTACATGGAGATGAAGTAGCCCTAAATAAGATTATTAATAAAGCTCAAAAAGAAAATCCTAATTTACTAATTTGTGCTGGAGATCTTTCTAATTTTGGACATAATTTAAAAAAATTAGTTTTAAAATTAGCAGAAATTAAAATTCCTTTATTGATTATATCGAGTAATCATGATTTTGAAGACGAATTAAAAATTATTTGTTCAAAACTTGATAATGTAATTTACTTAGACAAAACAAGTTATCAATTAGATAAATATTTATTTTTTGGTTACGGCGGCGGAGGTTTTTCATATTTTGATAAAGAATTTGAAGCTGTTGCAAACAAATTTAAAAAAACTATTGAAGAAGATTCAAAAATAATTTTAATAACACATGCACCACCTTATGGAACTTCTTTAGATAGATTAGATATAGGATATTGTGGAAGTAAATCTATTAGAAATTTTATTAAAGAAGTTAAACCTATATTAAATATTTGTGGTCATTTACATGAAAATATGAATAAGAAAGATAGAATAAATAAAACTTTGATTATTAATCCAGGAAAAACCGGAGAGATAATCAATATATAAATAAAAAAACAAAAAGAAGAATAAAATAAGAACTATAAGAATTTATCTTCTTTTAGTTGTTTTTTTAGCAGCTCTTTTTCTTGCAGCCATATTAAAATCACCTCTTTTTTTACCCTAAATATAATTAGGAATAAAATATTTTTTATATCAATTTTAATGTGTTGATTGTATTTAAATGTTTCGTTTTTTTTTATTTTTATAAAAAATTTTTAAGAATTTTATAAAAATTAAATTTTAAACGGCGTAAAAATAAATGAAATTAATTTTATTATAAATGGCATTAAATTTAATATGATCAAAAGTAAACTAAATAAACTAACTGTAATAAATATTTTATCTAATTTCTTAGTATCTTTAATAAAGTAAGATAATAAAGTTCTAAACATTCTTCCACCGTCGATAGGACCTAGTGGTAATAAATTGAATAACCCCACACCGAAACTTATTATAAAAAGCCATTGTAATAATATTGAAAACCAAAACAAAGATTTAGGTAAAAAATTTCCATATTTATTTATAACGGATTCTTTAATGTCTACACTAACAGGAGAAATAGCAACACCAATATAACCTTTATCATTATTTTTTGGATTTGCTGCAGCAATCATATTAAAATTACTTTCATTAGTTGTTAATGTAATTCGTTCATTAGGTTTAATTTCTTTTAAAGTATTTATAAAATCTTCAACATTATTAATTTTTATTCCATTTACTGCGGTAATTACATCACCCTGTTTTATACCGGCATTCATTGCAGGATAATTTTTCTCTAAATTATTTATTTGAACACCTTCACTTTGGATTAAAGATGCGCTTGCTGGAAAAACTAAAAATATTGCTATTAAAAATATTAAAAGAGCTAAGATTATATTTGAAAAAGGACCTGCTGCAAAAATACTTAATTGGGCTAATTTATTTTTCTTAATCATTTGTTTTTCATCAGGTTCGACGAAAGCTGCTAATATTGGACCAAGAAAAGCAAAACCAGAAGATTTTACTTTAACCTTATGTAATTTAGAAAAAACACCGTGTGAAAATTCATGAATAACTGCGACAATAAAAATAGAGATAATCCAATGCCAAAAAGATAATGTAGGTAAACCGGGAATTTTAATCCCAGGAAGTAATGGTGCCACAACTGGCGGTGCTCCTGGTAAAGTAAAAATCTTTATAGCACCGTCTACCAATATATAAAACATAAATATCATACCAATAACTCCAACTAATACCCCAAATATACCTAAAACTCTTAAAAACTTCGGGAAAAATTTAGAGAACTTTTCCATTAATTTTATACCTCTCTTAGTTTTATAAAGCGCAAATATCCCCCCTTGTACTTCAAATTTATTTCTATTTTTAATAAAGAATAGAAGGAGTATACCATAAAATATTACTGCAAATAATATATCATAATTAACCATTTTATTTAGACTTCTTGATAGGTCTCAACGATTTGTTACCACATCTTCTACAAGAAATTTTTCTTTGAAGTACTTTTGAGATAGGTGCTCTTATTTTTGTTTTACATTTTCTACAAACAAATACATTATGGAATAGACGTCCTGTTGCTTCTGGAAATTTTACCATTTTTTTATTTAATTTGTTTTAAAATTTTTTCACCTAGTATTATCCAATATGAAACTTGAGCACCTTCTTTTACTTGATCTTTTAATTCTTCGGGAATTTTAAGATCAAAAGTTTCATAAGTTTCATTGTCCATAACATTTACGATATTTTCTTGTATTGATAAAACTTGTGCACTCTTTTTATTTATTATAGGAACCTCTACTTTTTCACCGTCTATAAGTAATTTAATTATTTTTTGGTCGTCTATCAAACTAACCGCCGATACTCTATATTTTGCATGACCGTGCCTTCCAGTACTAGATTTTTGGATGGTTTTGATTACACAAGCTTTATTATCAAATATTACATTACTACCTACTTTTAATTCACCTATACTTTCTATTTTTTTATCCATTTCAAATAAAAATAATTATTTCGTTTATAAAATCTTTGTTTTTATTTTTTTATTATTTTAGAATAATTTTCGCACCATTCAGATATTTCTTTTGATTTTCTAAAACTTAAGTCAACTGCACCTATCAAAAAAGGATTGTATTGTATATTCGGATAAAATCGGTTATATTGTTCGATAAGATTCTTTTTTTCTTTTGCCAATAATGAAATATTAGCATTATTTATATTCATCATCCATATATTAGTTGGATCTAATTTTTGTATTAATCTCCCTTTCTTTTCAAGTTCTTGTAATATTTTAACATTTAATAAATTACTTGATAGATTAAACAAACCTTGTGAATCATAGTTTCCATTAAATTCATAATAAAAACTATCAAATAATTGGTATTGGAATCCTAAAATAAAAATTAAATTACCAATATCTTTATTAGGAATTCCTTTATATCCTTTCTCTTCAGATGCATAAAATAATAACAAAATTATTTCTTCGTCTAACATTTTTATTTTTTAGTTTTTTTATAACACTTTTATTAAGTCTAAATAAAATTTTTCTTCGATATCTTGATTAACCTTCTTGGTTAATATTTCTAAAATTTGTTTATCATAGTAATTTAATAAATTATCCCCATAAGGTTTATATTCTAATCCTAAGAATCTTATAAAAATCTTTCCTAAAACTATTATAATAATGTTTTGTATTTTCATTTTCCATTAAAGAATTTATTTCTTTTTCTTGAACTTTAATTATAGAATTATAAAAGCTTAATAAAAGATTTATTGCGGATCAATACGATCTGAAGAGGTATTACTATCCTGTTCGCTTAATCTAATCTGTTCAGTGACTGTTCCATAAGTATCTTGTACTCTCTTTTCCAATTCATTTACCATTTCATATAAATATAATAGATATTACCTTATATATTTTTCTATTATAAAGTGATTACAAAAGATAAATTAAAATAACAAGACTTAAATAAAAATAAACTTTTAAAAATCATAAAATGGTACAAGTCAAAAAAGGAGATTTTATAGAATTAGATTTTATAGGAAGGTTAAAAGAAAATAATAAAATATTTGATTTAACTGATGAAAAAGTAGCCAGAGACAACAATATTTATAATCCTGAAGTTAGATATAAACCTATAGTAATTTGTGTTGGAGAAAAAAATGTTGTTCCTAGTTTAGATAAATCTTTAGAAGGAAAAGAAACAGGAAAAAATTATAAGATAGATGTTAACTTAGAAGAAGGTTTTGGGAAAAAGGATCCAAAATTAATAAAATTAGTCTCGATAAATTCATTTAGAAAACAAAACATTAATCCAGTAGTAGGACTTCAAGTTAGCATAGATGGAATCTTTGGGATTATAAGAAGTGTTAGTGGTGGCAGAGTTTTAGTGGATTTTAATCATCCATTATCTGGAAAGGACTTAGTTTATGAATTTAAGATTAATAGAATGATAGAGGATTTAAAAGAAAAAGTTATGAGTTTTATAAGTCTTAATTTAAATTTACCTGTAGATTTATTTGAAGTTAATCAACAAGAAGATAAAATCATGATAGATTTAAAAGAACTGGATAAAAAATTAACAGTTAGTGTTAAAGAAAAAATAAAAGATGAATTAAAGAGAGTTGTTCCAGAGTTAAAAGAGATAGAATTTAAAACTGAAAATAAAAAAGAAGAGGGTATTAAATAAAAATAAATAATCACTCTAAAATAAATAAATTTAAATATAAGTTTAACTCTTATTTATCATTCTTTTTAAAGAGGGTATAAAAAAATGGATATGTTAAGACCTTTTACAACAACAAAAAACATAGATATAGATCTTAAACTTCAACCTCAAAGAACCCATCTTATCGATGAAGAATTGGAAAAATTACTTTCTAAACAAAAAGCAAAAATAAAAGTAGTTGGTACCGGTGGTGCAGGTAATAACACAATAAATAGAATTTTTGAAGTTGGTGTTAAGGGCGCTGAAACTATTGCTATAAACACTGATGCTCAAGATCTACTTTATACAAATGCTAGTGTTAAAATTCTGATAGGCAGAGAAGTAACCCAAGGTTTGGGTGCTGGAAGCATACCTCAGGTTGGAGAAGAAGCAGCTAGAGAGAACGAACATGATATAAAACAAAGTTTACAAGGTGCTGATATGGTATTTATTACATGCGGTTTAGGTGGAGGTACTGGAACAGGTTCAGCTCCAATAATTGCTGATACTGCTAAGAAAGCAGGAGCTTTAACTGTAGGTATTGTTACACTACCTTTTGCTATGGAAGGTAACAGAAGATTTGAAAATGCTATGATAGGTTTAGAGAAATTAGAGCATATAGTAGATACTTTAATTGTAATCCCGAACGATAAATTGCTTGAATTAGCTCCTGATTTGCCTTTACATACTGCATTTAAAGTAGCAGATGAAATTTTAACAAATGCTGTAAAAGGAATTGCAGAATTAGTTACAAAAGCTGGTTTAGTTAATTTAGATTTTGCCGATATCAGAACTGTAATGGGTAATGGTGGAGTTGCTTTAATCGGTGTTGGTGAAAGTGATTCAGAAAATAGAGCACTTGAAGCAGTAGAAAAGGCTATCCAAAATCCTTTGTTAGATGTTGATATTACAGGTGCAAGTGGTGCTTTAATCAATATTGCAGGTGGTAAAGATTTAACTTTGGATGAAGCTAGAAAAGTTGTCGAATCTGTTTCTGAGAAGATAGCAGAAGATGCAACTTTGATTTGGGGAGCTCAGATTTCAGAAGATTTGGAAGATACATTAAGAGTTATGTTAATTGTAACTGGTGTAAATTCGCCTCAAATATTTGGTTATAGAAATTCAACTGTTGCAAAGAAGAAAAAAGAAATTGAAGAAGAATTAGGTATTGAATTTTTTCAATGAATAAATTTAAAATTCTTTGATAATTTCAATTGCTAGCTGTAAAAGAATGTTGTCTTCGGGATTTTCTAAATAATATTTATTATGATTAAGTATATTTTCTAGAGATATGGTATCAGTTTTTTCATCAATTATATAACCTTGATCATAATAATTTTTCATGAATTTATAAATAGCTCTAACTGCTACATACTCTTGCCAACGTAATGCTATTTGTAATGATGGAAGTAAATTTTTTAATTTTTCCAATGGCAATGCATCTTGATTTCCTATTATAAATTGATATCCTTTTTTTATAGCCATATATTCTCTAGGAGGTAATTCTCTTTCTAATGTAGGTAATAGTCCTCCTAAGCTATTTATAGTAGTTGATGTTTGGTGGTACATTTTTAATTTACTTAAAATTTTTAAATAGTATATAAAACTTTGTTTAATTTATAATAAAAACTTTTATAAAGATATATTTTTTAATGGAATTATGGAGTTTGGAGAATTTCAGAAACCTAGTATCTGGAGTAAATTTAAAAGATTTGCAATAGAAAGTAAAAGAGTTTTTAGAGTTACTAAAAAACCAACTAAAGATGAGTATAAAATTATTGTAAAAGTTACTTCAATAGGTTTATTAATAATAGGGGCTATCGGATTTATTATTGCAGTTATTTTGCAAATAAAAAAGTAAAATGATTTTTGCCTTAAGAACAACAGCAAATCGAGAAGACCAAGTAATGGATTTCGTTATAGAGAACTCTAAAAAAAAGAACTTAGAAATATTTAGTTTGATAAGGCCGCATGACTTAAGAGGTTATATATTTATAGAAGCTATAAGTAAAGAAGAAGCTGAACAAGCATTCCGCGGAGTTCCTTATGCTAGAGGTATTTTACCTAAACCTATTGATTATAAAGAGATAGAACATATGCTAGAACAAATTAAAGTTCAAGTAAACATAAAAAATAAGGATATAGTAGAGGTAATTTCAGGACCTTTCAAAAGAGAAAAAGCTAAAGTCATTAAAATAGATAAAACAAAAGAAGAAGTAGTAGTTGAATTATTAGAAGCAGCAGTTCCAATACCTTTAACTTTAAAATTAGATTCAGTTAAAGTAATAAGAAGGGAAGAGGAAGAAAAAGATGAGTAAAGAAACAGTTGAATTATTGGTAGAAGGAGGTAAAGCAACTTCTAATGCACAAATGGGACAACGTCTAGGTCCTTTAGGCATTAACATTAAAAATTTATTAGAGGATATTAATAAAAAAACAGCTGGATTTAAAGGTATAAAAGTTCCTGTTAAAGTCATTATTGATACTAATACTAAATCTACTGAAATATATGTTGGAACCCCGCCGACTTCTGAACTTATTAAAAAAGAATTAAATTTAGAGAAAGGTTCTGGTAGGCCTGATATAGATAAAGTTGGAAATTTGGCAATAGAACAAGTTATTAAAATTACAAAGATGAAATATGATACTATGTTGTTAAATGATTTAAAGGGAGGGGTTAAAAGTGTTATAGGAAGTTGTAATTCAATGGGTATTTTAGTAGAAGGTTTGGATGCAGTAGCAATTAATCAAGAGATAGATAATGGTAAGTTTGATGATGTGATTAAATCAGAGAAAACAGACGTAAGCGAAGAAAAAAAATTAGAAATGCAAAGTAAATTAGAAAGTGTTAGATTAGAATTACAAAAAGAGCTGGAAAAAGCTAAGATAGAAGCTGAGAAAATAAAACCTACTGAAGTTAAAGCTGAAGTAAAAGTGGGTGAAGAAGTAAAAGCTGAAGAGAAAGTCGAAGAAAAGGTTGATGTTAAAGGAAAAGTTAAAGAGAAAGGAAAAGAAAAAGTTAGAGAAAAGAAGAAATAAAAATTAGTTATAAAAGTTTAGATGAAGCACTTAGAATTATCGATGATTTCTTTAAAAAATTAAGTAACCATAAATTTATAAATAATTGATTTCTAAAAACAAATTGGGGTTGTAAGATAGCCTGGTTTAGTCTCTCGGCTTTGGGAGCCGAAAGCCCCGGACATGATAAAAAACATGGGGGAATTCAAATCCGGGCAACCCCATTTTACAATCAAAAACTTTTTAAAATAACAATATGTTATATAAAAATGTCAAAAACAAAAAAAGTTGGTAGTACTGGTAGATTTGGGGTAAGATACGGGCTAAAAGTTAGACAAAGATTATTAGAAATAGAAAATAAACAAAAAGCATTTTATAAATGTCCTAATTGTCATAAAATAAAAGTAAAAAGAGTTTCAGTTGGAATTTGGCAATGCAATAAATGTGATTTAAAATTTGCTGGAAAAGCTTATAGTTTTAAATGAACTTTTAGAAAAAGTTTAATCAAAAATAAAAAAATGGTAACTTATAAATGTTTTAATTGTGACAAAATTATTAAATACGAAGATCTTAGAAAAAGAATTCGATGCCCTTATTGTGGAAGTAAAATTTTATTTAAACCAAGAGTTGTTAATATAAAAGTTAAAGCTGTCTAATAACATTTTAAAAAAGCTTAAAACAAATTAAATAAAAATGGAAAAAATCAATAAAGAAGTTGAAGAAAAAATAGCTCATTTACAATTGATAGAACAAAATTTACAAAATTTTTTACTGCAAAAACAAACTTTTCACTCGCAACTTTTAGAATTAGAGAATGCTTTAAGTGAATTAAAAAATTTGAAAGAAAAACCTTATAAAATTATTGGTAATATAATGATACTAACAGATAAAGATAAATTAGAAAAAGATTTAAATTCAAAAAGAGAAATAATTAACTTAAGAATAAAAAATATTGATAAGCAAGAACAAAAATTAAAAGAGAGATCTAATGAACTTCAAACAGAAGTTATGAAAGAACTTAAAAAAAATGAATCAAGTTGAAACTAAAGATTCTGTAAAAGAAGTTATAGAACTTCTATCGCAAATTGAAAATGATTATACTGTTCCTAAAAACGTTAGAAGTAAGGTCAAGTATGCTTATGTTGCTTTACAAGATGCTACAAAGAGTTTAGCAGTAAGGATTGATAAATCTTTACAAGAGTTAGATGAAATTTCAGACGATCCTAATATGCCTATTTACACCAGAACACAGATTTGGAATGTAGTAAGTATGCTAGAAAGTATAGAATAGAAATGTTTATATATTTGTTTATTATTTAAGAATAATAAGGTAAAAATTAAAAATGAGGAAAATTTTAAAGCAAATTGGTAAAACATTTGGTGGTTCTCGAGAGGATTATCCTGAAGAATTTGAAGATGATTATTTAGAGATAGATACAAAAAGTGATATTAAGAACAAAGCGAAAATTTTTGTAAGGCCTTTTGTTGTGGAAAATTTTGATGATATTAGGGGAATTTTGGACAGCTTAAGGGAGGGTTATACTATTGCACTTATAAATATTAAGCCTATAAAAGATAGGGATATGGTTGAATTAAAAAGAGTAGTTAATAAACTTAAGAAAACATGTGATGCTATTGAAGGGGATATAGCTGGTTTTGGAGAAGACTGGATTGTTGTAACCCCAACTTTTGCTCAAATTTATAGAAGCTCGCAAACAGAAGAAGTTAAGGAAGATTAATGATATTCTTAGAAAGAAAGCCTGAACAAGGAAAAAGATAAATTTTTTAAACTTATTTTAATTCTTAATTATCATGGATAAATTAAAAAACCAACCCTGCCCTATATGCAGAAAAAATACTTTAACTTTGACAGAAGAAGAAGTTGATGTACCTCATTTTGGGAAAACTTATTTATTTTCTATGATTTGTGAGGATTGCAAATATCATCAATCAGATGTCGAATCTGCTGAACAAAAAGAACCTTGTAGATTGACTATTATGATAGATAGCGAAAAAGACATGAATATTAAAATTGTTAAATCTTCTAATGCTTCTATTAAAATACCTGAATTAAGGGTAAGTGTAGAATCTGGACCAGCATCTGATGGTTATATTAGCAATGTTGAAGGAGTTTTAGACAGATTTAAAAAAATAATAGAGGGAGAAAGAGACGAAGCAGAAGAGGATGATATAAAGAAAAAAGCCAAAAATCTGTTGAAGAAAATTTGGAAAGTTAAATTAGGCGAGATTCCAATAAAAGTTATAATAGAAGATAAATCTGGAAATTCTGCTATTATTAGCGATAAAGTTAAAGTTGAAAAGTTGAAATAAAAAATAAATTAAGAAATAGTAAATTATATAAAGATAAATAATATAATATTATTATGGAAACAGTAACGATTACAAAGGTTGAATATGAAAAGTTAAAGAGATTAGAAGAACTTGATTTTGATTTAATTAGACAATTTGCTAGCAGTTTACAAGATCTAAAAAAAGGTCAATTTAAGAGACTTGCTTAGAGATATCTTCTGCTATTTTTCTAAATTTATCTAAATGCTCTTTTATGTTATATCAAAATAGTGCTGGTAGTATACATTATTTATAACAAACCTTGGTCTAATAATTCATCCCATGTAAGTTCATTTAAAACAACTAAAGCTTCCTTAAAAGTTATAATGGGTTTTTCAAATTTAGCTACATCTTCGATAGCAATTCTTGGACAAGCTATTTCAACAAAAGCTTCAACATCATAAAAATTTAATAATTTATCATTGGTAATTTCAGCGATGCTTAAAGTTATAACTTCTTTTCCAAGTTTCTTAAATTTTTCTTTTAAAAGTTTTTCAGAACCGAACTTTTGTCCGTGTTTTAATCCTATAATTAATCCAATTTTATTTGCATTTTTAACTCTTTCAATTGCAATTGCTCTTTGTTTTATTATTTTATTTCTTAAATCTTGCATAGATTCTATTTTTTTATTATAAGGATCTAGTAAAAAAACTGGTTGTTTAACAGCTAAAGCTGCACCCAATGCATGAAATTTATTAGCTATTACTAAAAAAGCATCAGCATTAATTTTTTTTAAACCATTATATTCACAACCCAAAACTTGGCCGTCATAAAAAGCATGTCCTTTTGCATCAGGAATAAAAACATTTTTATTGTTTTTTTCTAAAATTTCTTTAACTTTTTTAAGTTGATCTAAATGTTGTACTGAAGAAGCTATCCCAATATTTTTAAAATTTTTTAGCAAAGGTAAAGTTTTTTCCATTAAACCATTAATCTTTCCTTTAAACCTAGTTTCTAAATATAAAATTGGAAAATCAACTTTCATAAAAGGTGCATGTCCGTATAAAATTATTAAATCCGCATTAAGAGATTTAGCTTCATTTATTGCAACATCACAAGCTCCCCAGCAATGCTCTCCAGATACGATAACTTCTGCATCAGTTTTAGTTTCTATTAAATTAATTAATCTAGATGCTTCTTTCTTTAAACCTTCTGGTAACTGCAATAATATTTTATTTGCATTCCTTTTTTTAATTTCTTCTATTAATTTAGTTTCTTCTAGATCATACATAATAAAAAATTTAATAATAAAGTTTATAAATTTTTAGGATATGTTGTATTATAGGGGTTAAATATATGACTGAACATACACATGATGATTTTGAAATAACAACCATAGAAGATTTAGTAAGATATAAATCAAAATCTCCAGAAGAGATTCAAGAAATACTTAGACGAGTTCAAGGATTAGATGATAAAACTTGGAAGGAAAGACCAGAGAAAGGAACTGAGAAACCTGTCGGTGCTAAATATTATGAGTATGTTGGATTTCAAAGTTATCATTTGTTAAACCCTAATGATTTACCTGAATCAGTTTTAGTTGTTGCTATTAACAAAGAAGGAGAAGTTGGAGGATATATAGGAGCATATCCGGTAGATTACCGTGCTTTAATAGTAGGAGTAGTATCTGGTTATAAAGATCCAAACAAACTAGAACTTGGTTATAATAAAAGTTTTCCACCTTGGGATCATAATCCAAAAGAATTATATAGAGAAGAGGGACAATCTCAAAATATTGTTGGTTTTGCAGTTGCAGAAAAATATCAAAGAATAGGTATAGGTAATAGTATTATTAATAAATTTTTAAGCAAGTCGCAAGAACAAGAGATTATTACACACGCAATTGTAATTTGTAATCATCGTCATAGTGTTTTAAGAAATCCAAATAAAGTTTGGGGACGTTACAAATTTAAACCAGTGGTTGATACTTGGGATAGTACTTGGAGATATCATATAAAAAAACCGGAAGTTGGGGGAACAATTTGGGCAGTTGAAACTCCAAAAAGAATTATTCCAGAAAGTCCACTAATACCAGGATATTATTTACTAAGAGATTTAACAAGAACAAATCAAAAATAATATAAACAAAGTAAATTTAAATTAATATATGGATAAAGCTGAAAAAATATTAAACATAGCTACAAAAAGAGGATTTTTCTTTCCAACAGCTGAAATATACAACGGGCCTGCTGGATTTTGGACTTATGGACATTTAGGTAGTTTAATGAAAAATAAATTTGAAAATCTATGGAAGTGCTATTTTTTAGGATTAAATGAAAATTATTTTGAAATTTCTGGGAATGCAATTTTACCTAAAAAAGTTTTTGAAAGTTCTGGTCATTTAGATAAGTTCAAAGATCCTCTAACCGAATGTAAAAAATGTCATTTTAGATTTAGGGCAGATGAATTAATCGAAGACGAACTTAAAATCAATGCAGAAGGTTTAAATGAAAAAGAATTAGATAAAATAATTAAAGATAAAAAACTAAAATGTCCAAAGTGTAATTCTGATTTAGATAAAGTAAAATGGTTTAATATGATGTTTGAATTAAAATTAGGTGTTTTTGGAGAAGATATAGCTTATTTAACTCCTGAAAGCGCACAAAATCCTTATTTATCTTTTAAAAGAGAATTTTCAGCTTTAAGAGAAAAAATTCCTATGGGATTAGCTATGATAGGAAAAGCTTTTAGGAATGAAATTTCTCCAAGAAAAGGATTTTTTAGATTGAGGGAATTTACACAAGCAGAACTTCAGATTTTCTTTAATCCAGAAGATGATTTTGATTTCAGCGAAGTTAAAAATTATAAATTAAGATTATATCTAAATAAAAAATTAAATGAGATTAAAGTAGAAGATGCTTATAAAAAATTAAAATTGCCTAAAATTTATTTATACCACTTAGCAAAAATTCAACAATTTTATTTAGATACATTAAAAATACAAGAAGATAAGTTTAGATTCAGAGAACTATCCAAAGAAGAAAGATCTTTTTATACAAAAATACATTTTGATGTTGAACTTTATTTAGAAACTTTAAATGGTTTTAAAGAAGTAGCTGGTTTACATCATAGAGGTTTTTATGATCTAGAAGTTCATCAGAAAGGATCCGGAGAAAATTTAGAAGTTAGCATTGACAACAAAAAAATTTTATTAAATGTTTTGGAGTTGAGTTTTGGTGTTGATAGAAATATATATTCATTACTAGATATATTTTATGATGAAGATAAAGAAAGAAGTTTATTTAAATTTCCTGCCAACATAGCTCCTTTTGATATAGCAATATTCCCTTTGGTTTCTAATGAAGAAAAAATTGTTAAAAAAACAAAAGAAGTTTATAATGTTTTAAAAAATAAATTTAGAATTTTTTATGATAGCAAAGGTTCTATTGGTAAAATGTACAGAAGAGCTGATGAAATAGGGATTAAAGCTATGCTAACAGTAGATTTTGAAAGTTTAAATAAAAATGACTGTACTTTAAGAGATAGAGATACAATGAAGCAAATTAGAGTTAAAATTAAAGATTTGCCTGAAACTCTAAATAAATTCTTAGAAGGAGAGAAATTAGATAAGCTTGGAAAAATCATTAAGTAAAATTATTCTTTTATAAATATTTTTTCTTAATTCATAAGTATTAGCCCATTTAGCATAAGCTTGCCAGCCTTGAAAACTTTCAGTTAGTTTAGTATAAGTCATATCTCTATTTTTATACTGCTCTATCTTTAGCAAAATCTTCTTTATATTTCTTTTTCTCAGCAACTTGAAGTAATAAAAATTTTTAAAACCTACAAAATCAACACCTCTTAAAAGAGGAATTATTCTTGACTTTTCTTGATGTAGTTCAATTTTCAATTCTTTCTTTAAAAAATTATCAATCTGTTCTTTCCAAAATTCAAGTTTTTGTTTTGAATTATGAAGCAAAACAAAATCATCAACATATCTTACATAATATTTTGCTTTTAATTTATGTTTTATAAAATAATCTAATTCATTTAAATAAACATTAGCAAAGAATTGTGAAGTCAAATTTCCTAAAGGCATACCTTTGCCTTTTTCATTTCCTAAAACATTATTTTTAAGTATCTTTTTAATTAACCATATAAGCTTCTCATCATTGATTTTTCTTTTGATAATTTTTATTAAAATCTCATGATTAACTTCTTGAAAATAGTGTTTTATATCTGCTTTTAAACAATAGCCTTTAACAAAATTACTATTTTTAAAATCATTAGCTAAAACTGAACCATTTCTTGAAATTTTTCTCATAAAAAAATAAAATCTTTTTAATGCAAACAAATTACCTTTTCCTTTTCTGTTTGCACAAGAGTCATAAATAAAAGTTTTATCAAAAATCAGCTCAATTACATTGTATAAAGCGTGGTGCACAACCCTGTCTCTAAAGTCAGATTTGCTTATTTTGCGTGTTTTTGGGTCTCGCAAAATAAAAGTTTTTAATTTATTAGGTTTATAATTTAAATTTTTTAGTTCTTTATGTAGTTTAATTAAATTAATTTCTAAATTTTTCTCAAATTCAATAACATAATCTTTTTCAGTTTTATGTTTTCTTGCTTTTCTCCAAGCAAGAAGTAAGTTTCTTAAATCATAAATTAAAGGGTAAAGGTCTTTGTAGGTTTTCATTTTAAGAAGTCCTAGCTGACTGAGCTATTCGACCGTCGGAAGTCTCGTTTAATTGTAAATTCGAGTTCGCCAAGTTGTTCCTGTTGGAGTTCAAGTCCAAGTCCCTGTTCAAGTACAACCTGGAAAGGCCACGGACAGATTTAGCCTATTAATCAAAATAATCACCACCACTTCATATTTCACCTTCTCTTTGATAAAGTTACTTAATGTTGTGGTTGAATTTCATGACACAAAGGTTTTGTGTACTATTAATAGGCATGTAGCCCAGCCATATAGTTATGGCTAGGACAAAACACACTAGAAAAATTCATTTAAAAATTTTTATTTTTTTAACAAAGCCATTGCTTTTTGGAATCTTTCTTTTTCTTTATTAATTTGTTTAATGTAAGTTTCAAAATTTTACGAAGCGCCTTCGGCGCTTACCACAACTACCCGACCGCCGGAACCCGAGTTCGCCAAGAAGTTCCTGCTGGAGGACAAGCCCAAGTCCCTGTACAAGTACAACCTGGAAAGGCCACCTTTTCTTATATATAATTTTCTTTTGCTATTTTCGTCAAATTGAACATTACCTTCTGTTCCAAGACTCAAAAAACTTTTACGATCATTTTCGTATCTTAAGTCAGGAGCCTCAACAAGTTGTGTTTTTTCTCCTATTTCAAATCTTAAACCATATCCTGATTTTTTATCTTCTTCTAAAGATGGGTTTAAAATAAGTAAAGGACTACCATTCTTCATTTCCCTTATAAACCTTTTTCCATCTTTTCTACTTTCAATTGAATTAATAAGTCTTTTTATTAAATATTCATTATTTGGCTTATAAGGATCTTCTTGACTTTTTAGAATTATAGCAGGATAATCTTCGTATGTTCCTCTTAAAGATCCAGGATTATTTTTGACAATAAATTCTAGGTCTTCAATTTGAGCTAGGTCTTCAATTTGAGCTACTTTTATTCCTTGATTTAATAATTCAGTAACTGC
>CAYHUI010000003.1:48758-56365 GCA_964360175.1 Candidatus Woesearchaeota archaeon | reverse complement strand
TTTTATATATCTACAATAACTCTTGCTTTATAACCTTTTTCTGTTTTTTTAATCTCAAACATATGTAAAGTTATTGCTTTAACATCGTCTTTTAATGTTTGTTTTTCTTGATTAATCTTATCTCCATATATAGTTGCATTTAATTTAAAAGTTTTATTTTTTTTAATATTTACACTAACTTTACTAAAAACTAAACTTTCTACATCTTTTATAAAAATAATTTCTTCTAAAAGATTATAAAGTAAATCATCTAATTTTTCCTCTTCTAAATTTATTTCTTTTTTAATTTTAGCTTTAACAGTTTTTAATTTAGCCATACATTCAAATAAAGCTAGAACACAATTTTCAAAAACTTCATTTAAATTTTTCCCAGTAGCGTCAAATGCAATATCTGCTATTGCAATATCTTCTAAAAATTTATATGGCATAACTTTTTAATTTCATTAGAGATTTAAATATTTATCGAATAATCAATACAAAACATTTTTAAATAAATTAATTTAATATAATATAATGCAAAAACAACATAAACATTTCATAGATCCTTGGGGTTCAACTTTAATAGAAAATTATACAAAGTTAATTAAAGAATTTAGATTAGAACCTTTTGATCAAGATACATTAAAAATATTTCCTAAACCAAATTATTTAATGAGACGTTTTATAACTTTTAGTGGTATAGGATTAAAAAGAATAGCTTTAGCAATTAAAAAAAAGGAAAAATTCTATACTTTAACTGCAATAATGCCTTCTGCTGAAAAATTACATTTAGGTACAAAACAGGTTATTGAAAATGTAAAATATTTCCAACAATTTAAATCAGAAACTTATTTAGGAGTTGCAGATTTAGAATCAGCAGCAACTAGAGATGTTTCATTAGAAGAAGCAAGAGAAAGAGCTTTAAATTTTCATATTCCAGCTTATATAGCATTAGGTTTAGATCCAAAAAAAACAACTTTTTATTTTCAATCACAAAACGAAGATGTAAAGAATTTAGCTTATATTTTTTCTAGAAAAATTACATTAAATGAATTTAGATCAACTTATGGAAATATAGATCCAGGAAGAATTTTATCATCATTAGCACAATCAGGAGACATTTTATTTCCTCAATTAAAAGAAAAAATGCCTGGTATAATTCCAGTTGGTATTGATCAATTGCCTCACGTCCTCCTTAGTAGAGACTTGGTAAGAAGAACTAAATCAAAATTTAATTTTGAATTGCCTTCTGCAATCTTTCATAAATTTACACCTAGCTTAGACGGCAGTTTTAAAATGAGTAAATCAAAACCAGAGTCTTGCATTGAATTACCAGAGGATATAAATTTAGTATGTAAAAAATTAAGAAATGCTATGAGTGGTGGTAGAGATACATTAGAAGAGCATAGAAGATTAGGCGCAGTAGTAGAAAAAGATATGGTTTTTGAAATGCTAAAACAACATTTAATTATGGATGATAAAAAACTCAATAAAATTTATAATGATTATCAATCAGGAAAATTACTAAGTAAAGAATTAAAAGATATTGCATGCATGGAAATGGAAAAATTCATGAATGATTTTTCTAAAAAACTAGAGATAGCAAGAAAAAAAGTAGATAAACTTAAATTTATAAGATAAATTTTTTGTAAAAAATTATAGTTATAGTTTTTCGAACCATTCTTTCACAACATCTTCTGCTGGATCACCGTTAATACTCATAAAACTTGTTTTGCTATTATAGAATACCGACGTGCCATTAACTTTATCTGAAATTTGGAAAAAAACTTTCTCATAAAATTCAGCTTCCTTTTCTTTACTTACTTCAACTGTCTGGAAAAAACCACTTGGATCTTTTTCTCCTATATTCTGAACTGCTATTTCACCAATGTGTAAAGTTGAAATACCACTTCTATCTGCAACTTCTCTTGCCCATTTTGTAATAAAAGCTAAATTTAAGGCATCTTCACTGCTGCTGTCTACGTCTAACTTTGGAGTGAGCCATTTATCAATTCCTATCTGTGTTTGGGGATAAGCACTTACAGTTAAATAATCGTAGCCATTAAAAGTATAGCCACAATCTCTCCATGAGCCAACAATTCCAATTCCTATTTGTCCAGAATAATGTTTCCTCATTTCTTGCAATATTTCCTGTGCAAACTCTGTTATTTCATTGCAATTTTCAAGTAGATCATTATCCACTTCGCCAAAAGGAACTATACGATATACCTCGTATTTTTCAGCAAATTTAGCGAACTCAGCAACATGTTCTAATGCATTAGCTTTAAATTTTTTATAATTGGTTGGTATGCCTCCTGCAAAACTACTACGTAACTCTACCTGCAATCCATTTTGGTGTGCAAAATTAATAGAGGATGCAACTCTTTCTGGAAAGAATATGAATTCGTCATCTTTAATCATACGCGCTGGCCATATTGTCATCATATTTGCTCCAAGTTTCTTTGCCTTAATTATATCTTCTTTCGTAAATAGGTCTGCATTTACATTGACTGTTTTTGCAAAGTTTATAGTTGTGACTGGAGGTTTGACTATTTCACTAGTACCTCCTCCTATAAAAAGATTACACAGTTCTGGATTTTCTTGACACCATTTCATACATTCTTGTGGATTTTGTTGACAGTATTGTTCACAATCAGGTCCTTTACAACCACCTGGACCACTAAAACCTTCTTCAAATATTTCTAGAAATCCTTCATTTTTACTTTTATTTAAAATTTCCTCGCAGATGATAGGATTTTCTTGACACCATTCTTCACATTCTTGAATATTTTCTGTGCAATACTGCTCACATTCTTTATTTGTTTTACAGCCAGCAGGACCGGCAACTCCTTCTGTAATCCCTTCTGGTTTAGAAAGTAATCCTATTCGCTGAAATATCAAAAAACTTACTATTGCTACTACAAAAATAATGAAAATGATTATTAATACTATACCTTTTTTCATCTGTTTAATAATTTTATTGTAACATATATTAAACTTTCTAAAACCGAAAGGTTTATATATAAGTATTACTTATGAATAGTAACATAAAAGAGGTAAAAAAATGACAGAAATTGGAAATTTAATTGCTTATGCTTATGGAAGAGCAGGAACAGAAGAACAAGGTAGAGAAAGAAAAAGCCTTAAAGCTAGAGTAAAAGATTTTGAAGAAACTACAGGTATTCTAGGTTATCCTGGCTTATCTTTTCATGATCTTTCTATATTAAAAAATGTTAGAAAAACTTTAGTTGATAAAACTAGTAATTACGATGAAGTTAACCGAAGTAAAATATTAGCAGGACAAATTCTATACGAAAACCCTAAAATGTTTTCAGAAACTAGTTTAGAACAAGTTGTTGGTCAAATAGATAATTCTGAAAAAGTTGGAGCTATAACTAATCTTGCTGGAAAAGCTTTAGAAAATGGTTATAGTACAAAAATACAAGAAAAATATACTAATTTAATCATTAAAAGTTTAGGGGAATTAAATAAAGAAAATAAAGACGAATTTGTTGATGCATTAGTACAAGCTTTAAGTGTTATTAAACCAAACCAAGATTTAATTTACTATAAAGAAATAAATCAAGGTTTAGAAGATTATAGTCTATTAAGTAAAGCTATTCAAGAAGTTCAAAGTAGACAATTAAATAGAGAAACTTTCGGTGGATTAAAAGGTGTTATTGAAAGATTAGGTTCAGAAAGCGAAGCAGAAGGTATGACCCAATTAATAGCTAGCGGTAACATTACAGCACTTGCAATGTACAGAAGAGTAATAGTAAATTCATTGTATAAAAATCTTGTTGAAAAAAATAAGATAAAACAATATATTAGTGATAATACAGGAAAAGATTTAGATACTTATACAAAGATGGTAAGTGCAATTTATAACACAAACAAAGCAAAACAGGTTTTAGAACAAAACCATGATATAAGCGCTGCAGCATAAATTTATTTTTTCTTTTCTACTTTTACTATTTTTTCATGTTTAATTAAATCATTAGTTAGTTTTACCATAACTTTTTCAAATTCTTCTACTTTTTCAATATGTACATCAACTTCTCTACCTTTTATTTTTTGAATATTATTATGAGATATTCGATGTGCTAATTCATACATTTCTTTATACCAATTAACATATTTTTTATTTAATTTTCCTTTGTTGACAAATACTAAATCTAACATTTCTGCTATGTGCTCTGGACTAGGGGGGATTTGGTTTGCTGCCATTAAAGCTGCATGCGCACTATCAACCATACTCCAATATAAAGATTCTATTGCACTTAAAACATTAAAGTAAGCTCTAGAAATATGTTGTGGAGATCTTCTTAAAGTTGTATATACAGCTTCTGGTGTCGGTCTTATTTTTCCTTTAGCTAATAGCACTTTTAAAGGATCAAAAAAACCACCAAAATCTATTAAAGTTTCTCCATATCTCAATATATTGATTGCAACTGGTTCTCCTGCTTTTAACTCTTCCCAAAATGTTGTTAAAGTTACTGTGTTAATATGCAATCTTTTTTTATATTTTTGAGCAGCAACTAATTTTGCTAGTTCTTCTCTATACCAAGCAATTAATTCTTGATCCCAGTCAATTGTGCTATCATCTATTAATATAACAATATCAATATCACTTTTAGCTAGGGCAGTATTTTTAGCAACACTTCCAAATAAAACTATAGATTTAATAACTTCTCTAAATTTTTTATAAACTTTAGTAGCAAAGTCAAAAGCTATTTTATAATCTTCACTTTCTATTCTTTTCCTTTTTAATTTTTCTCTAAGTTTATTACTATTAATTTTTTTCAAAATTTCACCTCTCTTTTACTTATAAACAAATTTTATTATATAAAAAGGTTATTATTCTGTTGGGGTTCCTGAAAATCTATCTCTTCCTCCTCGTGATTCTCCTCCAAGTTCTCTAGGTAAGTTGGAAAAACCAATTCCATAAGTTTCTTGATGTTGGGGTGTAAATATATCTCCACCACCCATCTCATAATGGCCATAAGTTTCTTGAATATTTTCCCAGTAAGTTGGAACCTGTGAGGGCAATTCATATTTATATAATGGACTATTTAATCCTGATAAAGCAAAAGGGTGAGGACTTACTTTGAAGTGCTGTACAAAACCGCCAGCTTCTACAATATGTTTAATTCTTGATTTTTCTTCTTCACTTAATTCTTTTTCTATAGCTCTAACTTGTTCTTTTATTGGAACATTTGCCATACCTGGGGGTAAATGACTGTCTGTAAAACCAAAATTATCAGTTAAATGGAATTTTTTTACTATTTTATCTTTACCAATAATTTCAGCTTCTTTTACTATATCTTCTGCTGTGTAACCGAATTTTCTTAAGAAATTAATATGTCCGACATCCCACGTAGCTCCTAATAATTTTTCAGCTACCTCATTTGCTTCTTCTCTCGATAAATTTTTTTCTTTTACTAATTTCTCTGCAAATTTTTTTCTACCTTCGAGTATTGCTTTTCTTAAACTAGAAGCTCTTCCTAAAGGTAATTCAGGCAAGAAATTTTCTAAAGTAAATATTGGGGCGTTATCTTTAAATTTATCATAAGCATGAAGAGCGACGTTAGAAATAGTTTCTGCTGTTTTTTTGATTGCAAAATCATCCACAGGAACATATACATTAGGTGTTGGTAGTTTACTTAATTCATTTAGGAATTCATCTGGGTTTAATTTTTCCCTAATCTTTTTATCTAATAAAAATTTTTGTTCTACTATAAATTCTCTTGCTTTTGGATTTTCAATATCACCATTAAATCTTCTCTGAAACTCTCTACTCATTTTAAGATCTTCTTCATGTGCAAATTTTTGTATGTCTTCTTTTTGTTTATAATATCTTCTTCCTACCTCTCCTAAAAAACCAGATAATATTAATTGTTTATCTTTTCCATCGTAGTATTTAACGAACTTATGGTTTATCTCTTGCAAACCTGTTATTATATGTTGATCAATCTCGCCTTCATGCTGTTTAAGTAAGTCAATTTTAGAATTAATACTTCCTAATCTAAATTCTTCTTCTGTTGATAAAACTCCTTTTTTCCTTCCATATTTTAAAGGTAAAGATTCTCTTTCTAATATCGCTTTTCTTTCTCTTATTTCATCTTTATCTTTTTGAAGTGTAAATAATTTCAATTTTTCTTGATCCCATGAGGTTTGATTTAAATTTTCTAATCTCTTTTCAGGCGTCCATATATGAACTTCTCCGAGATAATATTTTTTTTCATATTCTAAGGGTATTGGTCTACCTGTTTCTTGATCAATAGCCATAATCATCCTTTTTTCAGTAGGCTCACCTTCTTTACCTTCTTCTGTAACTAAGCCTTCTTTTTGCCATGCAAATGCAGGAAATCTAGCAGAACTAGAATGTGTTGTTACTGGAATATTCCCATTAGGATCTAAATCATAAACTCTTTCTATTACATCTTTAAAATATTTTTCACTTTGCATTCTTTGTTCTTCAGTCCAACCTTGTTCAGTAAAACCAGCTGGATCAACCAAAGGTGCATGAACAGTAATATTTGAATCAGTTAATTTTGCTAGCTGTCTCATTTCACTAAAATGTTCTCTCGGTATTGAATCAAAAACATCTTGGCTTACACTTCCAATTTCAATATTATTCACACCCTCATTTAATCTTTTTCCCATCTCTTCAATTTGATTTGCAGTTTGAATACTAGTAGGAGATCCTATTCTTTTACCAGCCAAGCTAAAGTCTCTTTCTATATGATCTGGATTTGTTAAACTATTCTCATAATCATCATGAAAATCCATTTAAGCTTCACCTATCATTTTTTTTATATATTTAACACCTTCTTCTCTTTCTTTGATATCTCTTTTAATAAAACCACTTGTTCTTACATCTTCTGCTGATTTTAATGGTTGGTATTCTCTAAGCGGATTTCTTTCTGCATTAAGATAATTATCTAAATGGTCTCCGATAGAATCTATTCTAATATGTCCTCTAAAAATTGCTCTTTGCTCAGCAGATGTTTTTTCTACATCCGAACCAAGCCTTTTTATTTGTCTTATTTCATCTTCTCTCAAATTAATATCACTTAAAGCTGTTTCATATGATGTAATACTGGTTGTATAAAGTGAAGCAGCCGGTGTTGTATTTTCAAGAGGAGGGCTATATTTTAATGCTGGGATGTATCTTATCTCCCTCTCCTCTTCTACAGCTTCAACAACAGGAGTTTCAGCTACCCTATTTCTTCTTACCCTAATAGGAGCTTCTTCTTCCTCAACTTCTGGAAATTTTGTAACATTAAAATTTCCTATTGGGGTGAATCTAAATTCTTCTGCGTCAATTTTTCTTTCGATTTCAGATTCTTCTAGTTGAGATTTGAATTGTTGTATTAAAATTTTAATTTCATCTTTAATTTTTTCATCTTTAGTTTTCTTTAACATCCATTCTAAATATTTTATTTTATCTTCTGTTTTTTTTATACTGCTTAAATCATTATTAATCTTTTTTAACATTTTTTTTTGATGAAAATTTTTTATAAAAGTTTTTTTACCAAGTGATCATTCCATGAGCTTTTTTATAAATTTCATAAATTAAAGAGCAATCATTTAAAGCACTTTCTTCTGCAATTTTTTTAATCTGT
>CAYHUI010000003.1:10346-48748 GCA_964360175.1 Candidatus Woesearchaeota archaeon | reverse complement strand
GTAGCTTTCTAAATTAAATCTAAACAAATCTCTTATTCCATCTACAATTTGTTTTGTCATATCTGTAAAACCGCTAAAAGCATCTGAAAAAGGTAACTTTAATTTAAATTCTTTTTTTAACTTTTTTAACATAAGTTTGGTTTCTGCTTTAACATCTTCATCTTCTATTTTTCTTAATTGTTCTTCCAAATATTCTATTTTTTCTTTTTTATCTTCTATTTCTCCTAATTTTTTATCTATATCCTCTTTTAAATAATAATCAATATCTTTTTGAAGCTCTTTTAAACTTACTTCAGTTAAATTATCTACTATCTCCATATCTTTATGTAATTCTTGTAATTCAAGTTCTTTGATTTCCTCTTCTGTTAAAGCATATGCATTAAAATTTATTGTTGTTTGACCACCATGAACATATTGTGTTCCTTGTTGAGTTCTAACCGCTTGAGGTATTGCTACAAATTTAAAATCTACGCTAACGCAAGAATAATACTTTTGAGGGAATTTAATTTTTTTATAAGATTCATAAACATTTTCCGGTTTGATCTCTTTTTTTCCAAATAAAGAAAGTTCCATTTGCATTGTATTAAATGTAGCAACTATATTTGGAGTTGGTAATCCTGCTTTAGTTTTAAATTCAGCCATTTGTAATTTTTGTGCTGCTAATAAATAGGGACGTGCCCATTTTGTGTATAATCTTAAAGAATCTACTTGACTTTTGAGATAAGTTTTTTCAATGCTCCTTCTTTTTCTTAATTCTCTTTCACTATACTCCTTCCATTTCAAATATTCATTTAATTTTCTTTTTAATACCCCTTTTACTCTTTTATTTACATCTATTCTTTCTGCATCTTTTTCACTCTTAGCAAACATAAAAGCATCCCTTAAAGTTGCAAATTGTAATTGCTGCGACATCATATTAACGCCACCTCTGCCTTTTTTAATATCGACTTGATCCATCCATAAGGCTTTTAAAGCTAATCCAGCTCCCTCTCTTTTATCTATATCTTCTGATTTTAAATCATCATAAGTTTCTAATCTTATATCAAATTCTTTTAAATCATAAATTAAATTTATAATACTTCTAACAACAGTATTAACAGTTTGTAATATTTTCATAGCTCTGTCTTGCATTATTGATATCTTACCACCAATATCGCCAAAATAACCAGAACTTACTGAAGCCTCAAACTGCTCTTCAACCTTATTAACTTCTAAACCAATTCCGTTTGGTCCGCTACCCCTCATAAAATCAAGAGTCCAAAAATAAATTGGTTCAAGACCTTCTGATAAACTATCATATAAAAGTTGAAGTTGAACAGGTTCCCCGTTTGATAATTTAACTAAACCTTGTTCTTTTATAACTTCAATCAAAAGTTCTCTAAGATCTCTTTTTCTGTCAATATCTGTTTCTTCTTTAAGTAGAGCTTTTAAATAATCTTTTTTATCCCTCTTTTTCTCTAAAATTTTTTTAATATCATCGATATACATTTTTATTAAATCAAAAGATATTTATAGTTCTTCTGCTTTTAAATGTTTCGTTTGATTTAGTAGTAAAGGTTGTGAGTATGGCATTTGGACTTTTTAAAAAAAGAAAAAAAGAGGAGATTTCCAACTCTTATGATCAAGAGTATCCATCTTATTCTAATGAACCTGATGTTCAATTACAAACACTACAACCAATGCTTCCTCCACAACCACAATTTCCAATGCAACAAGATGATATTCAATTAGTTTTATCTAAACTAGAATTATTAAATACTAAAATAGATAATTTAATACAGAATTTAAATATAAGATTACAAAACTTAGAACAAAGAATTTCTAAAATTGAAAAAATAGCAGAAGAAAGTCAAAAACCATCACGGTGGTAATATAAAGATGGCGAAATTTAAACTTAAGAAAGAAATATCATTATTTCAAGCAGTGCTTTTTGGAGTTGGTATTATCTTAGGTGCAGGAATTTATGTTTTAATTGGTAAAGGTGCTGCTATTGCTGGGAATTCTTTATGGATATCTTTTGTTATTGCTGCTCTAATAGCTATATTTACTGGTTTTAGTTATGCAGAATTATCAGGAATGTTTTCTAAAGATGCAGCAGAATATGTTTATACAAAACATGCTTTTAAAAGTAACATGCTTTCATTTTTAGTACAGTGGATAATGATTCTTACTTTAATTATTAGTGCTACAGCAGTTGCTCTTGGTTTTGGTGGATATTTTTCATATCTTTTTAATATCTCTGAAAAAATAGCAGCAGCAGGTTTGTTAATAGTTTTATCAATAATAAATTATATTGGAATTAGACATTCAACAAGATTTAATATTTTTTCTACAATAATTGAGATATCCGGATTAGTACTTGTTATTGTATTAGGATTTTTCTTTATTGGAAAAACAGAAATAAATTATTTCACATCTCCAACCGGTATGCTTAGTATTCCCACTCTTTTATCAGCTACTGCTTTGATATTTTTTGCTTATATAGGTTTTGAAGAAATTGTTAATCTAGCTGAAGAAACAAAAAATGCAAAAAAAATAATACCAAAAGCACTTTTAATATCTATAGCTATCTCTACATTACTTTATATTTTAGTTGTTGTAGCTTCTATAAACATTTTAGGAGCAGAAAGATTAGCAGCTTCAGAAGCACCTATTACAGAAGTAGTATCTCAAGTAATACCTCAAGCTAAATTTATTATATCTTTAATAGCATTATTTGCAACTGCTAGTACTGTTTTAGGTATATTAGTTGTTGGTTCTAGAATGATTTATGGATTAGCTTGTAATCATGCAGTTCCTCATATTTGCCAAAGAATAGGTAGTAGAGGCACTCCATATTTTTCTGTATTTTTAGTTATGGTATTATCTTTACTAGCAATTTTAATTGGAAATTTAACAACAGTTGCATTAATTACAGATATAGGTATATTTACTGTTTATTTGTTTATTAATTTTGCTTTAATATTTCTTAGATATAGAGCACCAAATGTAAAAAGGACTTTTAGATCTCCAATTAACATAGGTAAATTTCCTTTACTCGCTCTTCTAGGAATATTTAGTGCTATAGTAATGATTTTCCAATTTGAACCAATACTTCTTTTATTTGAATTAGGTATTATTGTTATTGGATTAATAACTTATAAGATATTTGCAGTAGAAGATAAATTTGAACATAAAGCTCATCATAGATTATTTAGAAAATCAAGATATACTATACATAGATAATTAAATATATACTAAAATAAAACCAATTACTATAAGATAGAGAATATAGATTAATATAATTGGTTTTTCATTATAAATTCTTTTATTGATCAAATGGAAACTAATTAACCCAGCGATAATTGAAGGTATAAATAAAATATATTTATTTAACATTAATGGAACTAATAAATATCCTATAATTGTTAAAATTGAAATAAATAATTTTCCTTTCTTTTTTCCATATAATATCATCAGGTTTTTTCTATCACTCATTTTATCCCCCCGATAATCTTTTATATCTTTAATATTATAACCTAAAGTGCCTGTTACAAGAAACATTAATGCAATTTTATATACAAATTGATTGATTTGAGAAGTTGTAATATAGTAACCTAATAAGAAGAAAATAGATGATGCTAATGCACTAAAAAAATTTGAGAAGTAGTAATTTTTAAATCTTAAAGGTTTAACACTATAGAAGAATGTTAGTACATCAAATATAAAAATGAGGTATAAAATTCTTATATTTATATCTATAGAATAAGCAAATAACAAGGAGAATAAACCGAATATAACAACTAAGTTACTCATCTCTTTTTTAGTAATTATCTTTTTTGCCAGTGGCCTATCTTTATTTGTTATTTTATCTATTTTAATATCTGTTATATCATTTACAGTAATTGCAAATTGGGTTGAGAAAAATATCATAAAAAATAAAACCACTAAGTCAAATATACTATCACCTTTACCAATTAAATAACCTATTAAAGCTATAATCAAAAAGAAAATTAATCTTAACCACCTTGTATTCTTAATTACTGCAATAAATTTCTTTTTATTGTATAAGTAAAACCAAACTGCTGAAAGTAAACTGATAATTATTAAAAATATTATTGAGGAGAAAAAGTAAACGTTTTTGTATAAGCCATGAAAACCTATATTCGTTGGAATTTTAATTAAAGAATTAAAACTTGACATTGTGGAAATAGGTAGAGGACTTAAAAACATTGGTAAAAATCCGATTAAAGCAACAAAATAATATATCAAAATAGTTGAGGTTATCGATTTGAATATTTTTTCAGTTTTAAAATAAATATATAAAAATAAAAATAAGAATATTAATATTAGTTCTATTGTTATCCCAACTGGAACATCATTGTAAAAAAAAGTTAGATAACTTTTAATGATAGATGAACCACTTGTAACTACATATTCAAATTTAGCATAATTTCCTAATATGATACCTTCAATTATTACTGGTATTAATATTACCGGCAGAAAAATCCCAACTGTTCTTGAAACCTTCAAAACTTCAATCTTCGTAAATAAACTTATTAGAATTATAAACAATAACATAATAGCAATAAAGAAAAGAAATTGGGCTAGATATATAATTATAGAAAATTTTGAAAATTCTGCAAAAACAATATTCTCTAACAAATATCTTATTGTTATTATTGAAAAAATCCAAAAAAATACCTCTAGAAATTTTACGTTAATATTTTCTATTTTATTAATAATATCTTTCATTATCTTCCTGGTATAGATAACTCAAAATTAGGACCTCGTTCTATATAATTTCCTGGCAAACCCCATTCAACCACAACACAATCTACTTTACCATCTAAATTCCCTGTTCCATCTAATAAAATAGAGTTGGGGTGGTTATTCATCGAATTTAATAAAGAAGCATTTAACATCTCTTTCCCCCGTCTAACTATTATAAAATTATGAGCTAAAACATAATCCCCGTTGTTATTAGGATCTTGTATATAACTTCCTGTATAATTAATAGAATCTCCTTTTTCAATTCTTCCTGTTTTACTTAAGACTAATGAAATATAAGAACTTGCTGTACTTGTAGAAATGGGATCCATATCTACTTCATACCAACTTGGAGGAACTGGGCAAACTAGTTGTTTTTTACTAATAGTTTGATCACTTAAGAAAAATAAAGGTAAAAAAGAAAGCAAGATTCTTATTGAATTTATTTTACGCATTTTAAACTCCTTTATCTTATTTTAATTATATAATCCCTAATATAATAATTTTTCCTTTCTTTCAATTGAAGTTGTTAAGTAAATAATTTCAGTAAAATCCTTTTTTATTTAGAAATAAAAAAATAAATTAAAATAATTTTTAAACGCATCTTGGATCATCTGTTCCACAAGTCATGCTATTTCGGCAATCATAACCTAAACCACCAATGTATACCCAATGAGGGCATACCCCATTACCATTACAATCAGGGCATTCCGGTACTGGACTACATCCCCACATTACCCTAGGATTACCATTTCCACCGAAACCAGAAGCCTCTGCACAATCTTCTCCATCATCTATTAAAATAATTGGATTTTCTATATCACTTGGTATTACAAAAGTTGCTTTAAAAACTCGAGAGCTTCCTGCACTTATCTCTGCTAAACTTGGATCTACAGTTATCATTACATTATTTATACTTGTTTCTTTAATACTTAAAGTTACTATTTGATCTCCTTTGTTAGTTACTAAAAATTCTTTTGTGATAGTTGTCCCTGGAGTAGCTTCTAAAGTTAGTTCAGCTGGACTGATATTAAGATTAGTTCCTTTTATAAAGTCTGCCGAATTAAAATATATAATTACATTATCATATCCTGTAACTTTAAAAACACTTACAACTGTTGCTAATAAAACAATTGCTAATGTTAAAAAAACTAAATTTCTAGTTGATTTACCTTTTTTAAACACTTCAAAATTTCTTTTTTTCATATTGCTTGACCTCCTCTTCTTCTTTAAAGGGGCACCAATGCAATAGAAGTAATTAGCGCTTAAGGTTGATAAATATCTATAATCTTTATTTAAACCCCAATTTTTACATGTTTTTATTATTTATAAACCTTTTTCTTTTAATTACCTTTAAGTAAGTAGTATCATAGGTACTTTATTTTAAAAAAAAGCCTTCATTTTATAAACAGCAATAACAAATAAATTTATATAATCTCAATTATGAAATATCTTTATGGATAAAAATTTAGAAGATTTAATTTTAAAATATGTATTACAAAATGCTATTCGCTATAAAGGTAAAGCTAACCAAAATGTAATAATAGGAAAATTATTTTCTGCAAAACCAGAATTAAAAAAAGATAAAAAAAATTTATCTAAAATTTTTGAACAAATTAAATCAATAGTAAAAAAAGTTAATTCTATGAAATTAGAAGACCAAGAAAATTTACTTAAAAAATTAGCACCAGAATTACTTGAAAGAAAAATAGAAAAAAAAGAACTTCCTGAATTAAAAAATATAAAAGATAAAGTTGTAATGAGATTAGCTCCTTATCCCTCTGGTCCTTTACATATTGGAAATGCTAAACCTTTTTTATTAAATGATTATTACGTTAAAAAATACAAAGGAAATTTATTACTAGTTATAGACGATACGATTGGCAGTGAAGAAAAAATGATTGTTAAAGATGCTTACAATCTAATAATAGACGGATTAAATTGGTTAAATATTAAATTTGATAAAAAAATTTACTATAAATCAGATAGATTAGATATTTACTATAAATATGCAGAAATTTTAATTAAGAAAAATAAAGCTTATGTTTGTTTTTGCAATACTGAGGAGCTTAGAGAAAATAGATTTAATAAAAAAGAATGTAAGCATAGAAATAATTCTGTTGAAAATAATTTAAGTTTCTGGAAAGATATTTTAGCTAATAAATATAAAGAAGGTCAAGCTACTCTAAGAATAAAAACAAGTATGCAACATAAAAATCCAGCTTTTAGAGATAGAGTTTTATTTAGGATTTCTAATAGATCACATCCAAGGGTTAAAAATAAATACAGCGTATGGCCTTTGCTGGAATTTTCATGGGCTGTTGACGATCATTTATTGAATATAACTCATATATTAAGGGGGAAAGATTTAATGATAGAAAGTGAAATGGAAAAATATATTTGGAATATTTTAAATTGGAAACATCCAGAAATAATTTATACTGGTTTGTTAAAGATAGAAAGTCTTAAATTATCTAAATCTAAATCACAAAAAGAAGTTTTAAGTAAAAAATATATTGGTTGGGATGATCCTAGAACTTTTAGTTTACAATCTTTAAAAAGACGCAATTTTAAAGCAGACGCAATAAGAAATTTCTTATTCTCAACGGGATTAACTTTGAATGATGTTACAGTTCCAATAGAAACTTTATACAATGAAAATAGAAAAATTATTGAACCTATTGCAAATCGTTATTTTTTTATTAATGATCCTGTAAAAATCAAAATTGAAAATTCTCCTAATCTAAATGTTGAAATAAATCTACATCCTGATTTTCCTGAAAGAGGTACTAGAAAATTTAAAACTAAAAATGAATTTTATATTTCATCTAGAGATTACAAACTAATAGAAGAAAATAATTTGTATAGATTAATGGAATGTTTAAATTTTGCTAAAAAAGGAAATAAATTTATATTTCATAGCAAAGAATATGAAAAATTTAAAGCTGATGGAAAAATGATAATGCATTGGTTACCTGTTGAAAAAGATTTAGTCAATGTAGAAGTTTTAATGGAGGATGGAACTTTAGCAAAAGGTTTAGGAGAATCTTTAATGAAAAATTTAAAGTTTAATACAGTAATACAAGGAGAACGTTTTGGTTTTATAAAATTAGATAAAAAAGAAAAAGATAAATTAGTTTTTTGGTTTACTCATAAATAAATTTATTTTTTTGGGAAGCTAACAAATTGGAAAGTTACCATATCTAATTTACCTAGATAATTAGGATCTCTTGAAGTAATCTTTATAGGGCAAACTTCAATATATCTTATTTTCTTATCACCACCATATTTATTTATTTCTTCTATTATATTTTTAATTCTTTCAACATTTAATTCTTTTTGATATTTTTTAGAATAATAAGGACATATTCTAAGGTATAAAGAATCTTTACCTGCTCCACTAACCCCTATTTTAATAAAGGTAGCGATTGGATCTTTAAGTTGTATATCTTCTTTTTCAAAATAAATATCAAGAGAATCTGATACTGGTATGTTTTGTATTAAGCTATCAACACAATCTGATTTGGATATCTGGGGTATATCTTCATAGTCTTTTCCATATGCTTTATAAAATGGACTAAAACTATTTAACAATAAAAATAACAGTGTAGCTTTTCTAATTGAAACCATTTTATCATCTTTTGTCACTACCTATAAGATACAATTATACTATTTAAACCTTTCGGTTTTGTATTTTGAATCTAATAAAAATCTAAATAAAATTCAATATTCATAAGCAAAACCTTTTTAAATCCTTACATTATTTCAATTAAACATCTTTATTGAGGAATAAAAAATGAAGCTTGACGCCGATTTACCAAAAGAAATTGTTCAAAAAGCATATGAAGCAGTCGAAGTTGCTAAGAAAACAGGAAAAATCAAGAAAGGCACTAACGAAGTAACTAAAGTAGTAGAGAGAGGTATAGCAAAATTAGTTATTATTGCAAAAGATATTAATCCTCAAGAAATAATAATGCATTTTCCGGCTTTATGCGAAGAAAAAAATATTCCTTTAGTTATTGTTCCAAGTAAAGAAGAATTAGGTGCAGCTGCTGGTTTAAAAGTTTCAACAGCTAGCGTTGCTATAATAAACGAGGGTGATGCTAAAGATCTTATAAAAGATTTAAGTAACCTGAAATAATTTAGATCTAATCTTTTCCTTATTAATATATTAAAAATAAAAAAATGGGAGCATCAAAAAATAAGGTTGTAGAGATAACACCAGAACAACTTAGAAAAACTGGTAAAAGTTTTAAACAATTCTCTTTTTTATCTTCTAATGTATTCCCAGCTAGAATCGAAGAATTAATTGGAAAAAGTGGAATGAGGGGTGAAATAACTCAAGTTAGATGTAGAGTTTTGGAAGGAAGAGATACTGGAAAAATTTTAAGAAGGAATGTTAGAGGACCTATAAAAGAAGGAGATATATTAATGTTAAGAGAAACTGAAATAGAAGCTAGAAGATTATTAACAAAGAAACGAGGTTAGTGAAAATAAAATGCCAAAATGTGGTTTTTGTGACAAGGTTATAGAAAAAGGTAAAGGAAAACTTTATGTTTATAAAAGTGGAAGTTTCGTTTATTTTTGTAAGTCTAAATGTGAAAAAAGTTTAATTAAATTAAATAGAAAAGCTAAAAATCTTAAATGGACAAAACACTATAAAAAGATTCAAGCTTCTTCATAACCTTGCATAAATGCTGCTTCTCTTGCTGAAATCTCATCATCATCTACTAAATGATCTCTTCCTTCTTCAGAGTAAACATCCTCTTCGTTTAATTCATCCTCGTTTTCTATTATAATTCGAGGTTTTATTTTCATATTTATACCCCCTCAGGATTTTTTTATCTTTTTTATCAATTTTACAACTTTTATAAGACCTTTTAATATATATACTTACTCTATATATTTTTTATATAGTATATACATATATATTTTGTATTTATTTTAAACTAATTTTAAACTTTAATACAATCAATTTCAATATCAAAGCTAATTAGAAAGTTTTTTATATATATTTATCCTATATATTCTCTATACAATATATACACTATATTCAAAGGGGTTAAATATGGAATACAGGAAATTAATAAAATTTGGTAACTCTTCGCATATAATTTCTTTACCTTTAAATTGGCTAAAAAAGAATAAACTAAAAAAAGGAGATTTAATTTATTTTAGTGAGAATTCTAATAATGAATTGATATTATCTCCGGAAATTAAAGATACTGAATTAGAACCAAAAGAAATAATAATCGATATCAGTGGTAAAACTAATGTTGAAGTTTATAGAGAAATTATTTCTGCTTATATCAATAGTTCAACGATTATCAAAATTATAGGTAAAGATTTAGATAAAAGAGTAAATGAGGTTAAAGAATATATCCATAAATTAGTTGCGCTTGAAATCATAGAACAAACCAAAAATACAATTGTAACAAAGAATTTCTTGGATATGAATACAATTTCTATTTCAGATTTAATAAGAAAAATGGATGTAACTGTAAGAACTATGATAGCTGATTCTAAAAATATGTTTAATGAAGATATTTTTGAAGATATCTATCAAAGGGATGAAAATGTAAATAGATTAGCTTTTTTAGCATTTAGAATTATAAAATATGCATTAACTAATCCTTCTTTTGCTTTTTCTATTAAACTAACATATCCCCAATTATTGATTTATTGGGAGTTAGCTTATAATTTAGAACAGATTGCTGATGAAGCAAAAAGAATCGCTCGATTTATGAGACAAGTAAAATTAAGCAAGCAAGAAGAAAAAAATCTAGTTGAAATTTATTCAAGAATAGAAAATACTTATTTAGATATAATGAAAGCGCATCACACTGGAGATAAAAAAATTGCATTTCACATAGCATCTATTAAAAAAGAGATAACAGATGAGTGTGATAAATTTGCATTAATAAATTATAAAAAGAAATATATAGCTAATATAATTGAAAAACTTAAAGTAATGAACGATCATATACATACTTTAGGAAGATTAGTATACTATTAATTTATTTCTTTTTAGAAAACCTTTTAAATCTATTAAAATTTATTTAGTAAAATGAAAATTAGATCACCTATTTGTACAGCTGTAGGCCATGTAGATCATGGTAAAACTAGCATTTTAGATAGAATTAGAGAGACCTCTATTGTAAAAACCGAAGCTGGAGCTATTACTCAGCATATTTCATATACAAATATTCCTATTAATGTAATTAAAAAAATTTGTGGTAATTTATTAGAAACTTTAAAAATTAAAGTAACAATACCAGGGTTATTAGTAATAGATACTCCTGGACATGCTGCATTTACTAATTTAAGAAAACGTGGAGGTAATTTAGCTGATATTGCAATGTTAGTTATTGATATAAATGAAGGTGTTAAACCGCAAACAATAGAAGTTATAGGTATTTTAAAACAATATAAAACACCTTTTGTTATAGTTGCTAATAAAATAGATTTAATTTCCGGTTGGAGATCTAATAAAAATCTAAATTTACTAGTCAACATCAAACAACAAGCAGAGCAAGTAAGAAATATGTTAGATAAAAAAATTTATGGATTGGTTGGGAAATTAAGTGAATTAAATTTTAATACTGAGAGATTTGATAGGGTAGAAGACTATACAAAACAGCTAGCAATAATTCCCGTATCAGCAAAAACAGGAGAAGGCATACCTGAGTTATTAATGGTTTTAGTAGGTTTAGCACAAAAGTTTTTAGAAAATGAATTAAAAATAGAAGTTAAAGGAGAAGCAAAAGGAACTATCTTAGAAGTTAAGGAAGAAAAAGGTTTGGGAAAAATTCTAGATATTATAATTTATGATGGTAATATCAAATTAAATGACACAATCATTATCGGAGCTTTAGATAAACCAATAGAAACAAAAGTAAAAGCTTTATTTTTACAACAGGATCTTAAGGGTAATAAATTTACAAGTGTAAAGGAAGTAAGTGCAGCTGCTGGTTTAAAAGTTTCAGCTTTAAATATAGATGAAGTAATAGCTGGTATGCCTTTAAGAGTTGCTAATATTAATTTAGATAAAGTAAAAAAAGAAATTAAAGAAGAAATAGAAGAAGTTCTAATTGAAGTTGATAAAGAAGGTATTGTCATAAAAGCAGATTCTCTTGGAAGTCTAGAAGCTTTAACTAATTTATTAAAAGAAAAAGATATTAAAATTAAAAGAGCTTCTATTGGAAATATATCTAAGAAGGATATTGCAGAAGCTAATGCTGAAAATAATTCGTTAAATAAAGTCATTCTGGGTTTTAATATTAAGGTTGAATCTGGTATTGATAAAAGAGATATTAATTTAATTTGCCATGATGTTATCTATAAAATTATAGAAGATTTTGAAAAATGGAGATTAAATGCAGAAAAAGAGATTGAAAAAGAAGAACTTGAAAATGTTTTAATGCCTTGTAAAATTAAAATCTTAAATAATGCTACGTTTCATAAAAGTAATCCTGCTATTGTAGGGGTAGAGGTATTAGCTGGAAATTTAAAAACAAATACTCATCTAATGAAAGAAGATGGTAATAAAGCTAGTGAAGTAAAAGAAATTCAATCAGAGAAGAAAAATATAAGTTTAGTAGAACAAGGAAAGCAGGTTGCTGTATCTTTACCGAATCTAACAGTAGGTAGACAAATAAATGAAGGAGATATTTTATATTCTAATATTGCAGAAGAGGATTTTAGAAGATTAAAGAAATTAAAAAAGTATTTAAATAAAGACGAAATTCAAGTTTTAAAAGAAATTGCTTTAATAAAAAGAAAGACAAATAATATTTGGGGATTGTGAAAATGGTAGAATTTAGACTTACAATAAACGATGTAAAAACCGGAAAAAGTTATAAAAAATTAGTTACAGCTGTAGAGGCTGATATGTTTATAGGTAAAAAAATTAAAGATAAAATTTTAGGAAGTGAATTCGGTTTAAAGGATTATGAATTAGAAATCACTGGTGGAAGTGATACTAGTGGCTTTCCAATGAGGTATGATTTACCAATCCCGGAGAGAAAAAAAATCCTAATAGTAGAAGGAATTGGCGCTAAATTAAAGAGAAAAGGTGTTAAACAAAGAAAAACCGTCGTAGGGAATACTTTAAGTCATAATATTTCTCAAATAAATTTAAAAGTTGTTAAATACGGTAGCAAAAGTTTAGATGAAATTCTTGGTAAAAAAGAAGAAAAATCAGGAGTAAAAGAATAATGAATGGAGTAAAAAAAATCCAAAAAATATGAAACAAAAGGAACTAATTCAAGAAAATAAAATAGAAAGTGGACAACCTGAAATTAATATTGGTCTCGTTGGACATTCTTAAAGTTTAGGCTTTAGATCCAAAGACGTAGACCATGGTAAAACCACTTTGCTAGAGAAATTAAGCGGTGTATGGGCTGATACCCATAGCGAAGAAATTAAAAGAGGTATAACAATAAGACTTGGTTATGCTAATACTACTTTTTATAAATGTGATAAATGTAAAGTTCCAGAATGCTATGGTGTAAAAGAAATATGTTCTAGTTGTAATAGTAAATGTACTACTGTTAAAAAAGTTAGTTTTGTTGATGCTCCCGGACATGAAACTTTAATGGCGACTATGTTAAGCGGAGCAGCTATAATGAATTATGCTATCTTAGTTATTGCAGCTAATGAACCTTGTCCTCAGCCACAAACTAAAGAACATTTAATGGCTTTAAATATAATAGGTGTTAAAAATATAATAATAATTCAAAATAAAATTGATTTAGTTACAAAAGAACAAGCAATTGAAAATTATAATGCGATTAGAAATTTTATTAAAGATACAGATTTTAAAGATGTTCCAATAATTGCAATTTCAGCTCAACATAATGTAAACATTGATATTTTAATAGAAAAAATTTGTGAGAACTTCAAAATGATAGAGAGAGATTTGACTAAAGATCCTTTGATGTTAGTTGCTAGAAGTTTTGATATAAATAAACCAGGAATTAAAATTAAAGATATCAAAGGCGGTGTATTGGGCGGAGCTTTAAAACAAGGTAAATTAAATATTAAAGATAAAATTGAAATAAGACCGGGTTTAAAAATAGAAAAAGAAAATAAAACAATATGGCAACCAATTTTAAGTGAGATAGAAGCTTTAAAAAGCGGTGATTTAGATATAAAAGAAGTTCTGCCTGGAGGTTCTATAGGTTTATTAACAAAGTTAGATCCTGCTCTAGTTAAATCAGATAATTTGATTGGAAATATAGCTGGGTTACCAGGTAAAATGCCTCCTGTTTGGTATGAATTTAATTTTAAACCAAATTTACTAGATAGAATTGTTGGAGCAAAAGATGATTTGGTTGTAGAACTTATTAAAAAAAATGAAACTTTAATGTTAAATGTTAATTCAGCGGCAACTATAGGTATTGTTAAAGAAATTGATAAAGATAAAATTCATATTATTTTAAAACTTCCTGTTTGTGCTGAGAAAAATTCAAGAGTTACAATTTCAAGACAGTTAGGAAATAGATGGCGTTTAATAGGATGGGGGTTATGTAGTTAGCATTAAAAGAAAGATTTTTAAATTATTCTATATACATAAAATAAAAATGAATCCAACAAATAACACAGTCCCAAGGCACATAGGGATAATATTAGATGGTAATAGAAGATTTGCAAAAAGATTAATGATTAAACCTTGGAAGGGACATGAATGGGGTGTCAAAAAGTTAGAAAAATTATTAAATTGGTGCAGAGAATTGGATATAAAAGAATTAACTTTGTACGCTTTTTCTATTGATAATTTTAATAGACCTAAAGAAGAGTTTGATTATTTAATGGACGTATTTAGAGATAGTTTTGATAGACTTAAAAATGATCCAAGAATTGATAAATATAAAATTAGAATTAACATCATCGGCAGAATTAATTTATTCCCAAAAGATTTACAAAAAAAAATGTATTATATAATGAATAAAACTAAGAATTATAAAAATTATATAATAAATTTTGCAATGGCTTACGGGGGTAGGGCAGAAATAATAGATGCAGTTAAAAAAATAGCAGAACAAATTAAAAAAGGTAAATTAAATATTAAAAATATTAATGAAAAATTATTTGCTAAAAATCTTTATTTAAATAGCGAACCAGATTTAATAATAAGAACTGGTGGTGAAAAAAGAACTTCAGATTTTTTAAACTTCCAGTCAGGTTATAGCGAATGGATATTTCTTGATAAGCTATGGCCTGAATTTGATAAAAAAGATTTCATCAGTTGTATTTATCAATATAAATTAAGAGCAAGAAGATTCGGTATTTAATAAATTTCTGTACCATAAAATTTTTTCTCATCTAAGAAATTCTTCAAATTTTTAAGATCAGTTCCTTTCAAAATAAAGGTTTTTGTTTTTTCTTTATCAATTATTTTTGCTGCTGCTGTATCTAAAACAAAATGTTGGCCTACTTTAAATTTTATTTTTTTTGCCATCTTTAAAAAATCTTTATGATTTATCTTTGTAATAAATTTTGCATCCTTATATTTTTTAGGGTCTTTTGTGTACAATCCTTTAACATCTGTCAAATTAATAAATAAATTTGCTTTTAAATATTTAGCTAGCTCGGCTGCATTACCATCGGAAGTCATATTATTTCTATAACCTAAAGCACCACAAATCACTATACTACTTTTCTTTAAAGCTCTTTTAACATCTTCTAAAGAATCTGGTATTTCACCAGTTTTATTAAAAAAACCAGCGACAACTCTTGCATTTAGTTTTGTAGTCGCAATACCTATCAAGCTATAAATATTTTCACTAAATTTTTCACTTTCTAAAGCTTTTAAATATTTTCTACAAGTATCCCCCCCTCCTGTGACAATTACTATTTTATTTTTTTTACTATACATTAAAATTAATTTCTTAAATTCACTTAAAAATTTATAATCAACTTTATTTGGAACTATTATTGAACCACCTAAACTAATTACTATCATAATAATAATCTAGTTTAGAATATTTAAATAATTTACTATTTAATCTTGAGCAAATAAACTGGAATCATGAACATCAAATATCCCTAATCTAGCTCCAGCATCAAGCCAACCATGTGCATAATTTAAAGCTGCAAAAGCATTTACAAAATCATTTTTTTTATAAAAGTATAAAGCATCTTTAAAATATCTTTCAATCATATCTAAAAAAGTATCTCTTGCATTATCTAAATTAATTTTTTCCTGTGATAGTTTTGCTTTTTCAATAGCTTTTTCTGTAATTTTAAAGTATTTATCTAATTTTTCACTTGTAATTTTATCCATACTTATTTAAAATTGATAAAATATATAAATCTTAAGTTTTTTATATGAATATGCAATTCGAATTTAATATTAAAAATAATATTATTGTAACAATAAAATGAATCAATATACTCTTGTATTAATTAAACCAGAAGGTGTTAAAATTAAGGATAAGATATTTAAAAAATTAGACGATGTTGGAAAAAGAATCAAAGTTAAATACTATAAAAAAGCTCCGATGGAGAATATTAAAAAAAATTATAAAGAACATCAAGGAAAACATTTTCATAACGGATTGATCAATCAGTTTAAAAATAAATCAATAATCACAGCTGTTTATAAAGGAGATAATGTCATAAAAAAATTTAGAGAAGTTATAGGTGATAAAGATCCTGCAAAAGCTGCTAAAGGGACTATTAGAAGTTTAAGTAAAGATACTCTAGAAAAAGCAGAAAAAGAAAAAAGAGCTGTACGTAATTTAATTCATGCATCTACTACTAAAAAAACAGCAAATTTCGAATTAGGTATTTGGTTTCCTGAATATAAGAATATTTGATAATAGGTCTATTTTCCATATGATTTATATATTTTTCTATGTTTTAATAAATAAAATGGCTTTAAACGATATAGTTAGGGGTATTTTTCCTTTTCAAGAAATTCAAGAAATGCGTAATACTGGAATAATATCCACAAATGATTCTACAATTAAAATTAATGATGAAGAAATCCAACCATCAAGTCTAGATATCCGTGTTCAGGATATTGCATATATTGTACCAAAAGGTTTTAGACCAGCAAAAGATCAAAAGATTGATGATGCACGTAAATCACTAACTGACTCAAAAACAATTAATCTTGAAAAAGGAGCATTACTCAACCCTTGCCCATATGATAAAGAAGGGGGTTTTGTATATTTAATACCTATAGAAGAAAAGTTAGCTTTACCAAGAGGATTTCGTGGACATGCTAATCCAAAATCAAGCACAGGTCGCATTGATCTTAATATACGTTTATTAGTTGACGGTTGTCCTGAATACGATGAAATTCCTTATAATTATGAAGGACCGATTTATATTTTGCTTGAGCCTGGTTGGTTTTCTGTAGTGTTATATCCATTAATTTCTTTAAATCAAATTCGTTTTTATTTTGGTAAAAGATCTGAAATTGAAGTAGATGATCAATCACTTTGTCGAGAATATCAAAAACATAAAATGCTTTATGGATATGATAACAATCCAATTTATATTAATGAAGATCATTTTGATAGGGGTTTAAAACTTGGTATTAATCTTTCACAAGATCGTGTATATGGTATAGCATTAAAAGCAAAACAAACACCAGAACCGATTGATTTATCTAAAAAAGAATATTACTCTGTTAATGATTTTTTCGATTCAATCAAAAAAGAGGATCTTAAAAATGGTATGTTACATATGGAAACTGGAGATTTCTATCTTATTGCATCTGATAGCCTTGTTAGAATTCCACCTGGATTTGCAGGAGAAATGGTACCTTATTTAGTAGAAGCTGGTGAGGTTCGTACTCATGAAGCTGGTTTTTTTGATGAAGGATTTGGATACGGAAAAAATGGTGAAGTTCTTGGATCTTCTGCTGTACTTGAAATGAAAGCCCGACGATTCGAAACATATACAAATGGTCAAATGGTGTCAAAGATAGTATTAGAATATATGAGAGACATCTCAACAAAAGTATATGGTGAAAAAGGTTCACATTATCAAGGTCAGCGCAGTATTCGTCCAGCGAAATATTTCAAACAAGATTTAAATTAATTAATTATAATATATATTTTCTAACATATAAATATATTTATACCACTTTAAAATTGATACAAATTGGGGTTAAATTGGTTAAGTGGACTGAAGAAGAAAGAAGATTATTAGAAAATTATGTTACAAATCTAGATGGAAATGTTTTTGTTGTTCAAAATTTACCAGGATTAGCTGGAGCTATTTTTGCAAGATATAGTAGAGCTCAAACAGGTTTAAGAGAGACATTATTAAGAGAATTTATTGAAGAAGAAGGTATGTTAGATGTTAAAAGAGCTTCTGATTTAATAGAAAGGGTACTTATTCAATTTGGAGACGATTCTGTAGGTGAGCTAGATGGTATTCATCTCGCACTAGAAAATATATCAAATCTAGCAACAAAAGTAGTTGAAGATGTTAGAATTGGGGGGAGTCCTATAGAACAATCAACACGATATGTATTTTATGATCAAAAAGATGAAAATGGAAATTTCAAATATTTAAGGGATAAAAGAATAATGGAATCACATTTTTCAGGACAATTTATAGAAACAATGGATTTTATTTTTCAAACTTATTGTGATTTAGTAGAACCTATGCAAGATTTTTTTAGAAAACTTAAACCTATTGAAGAAGCAGAATATGATATAATAGTTAAAGGTCAAAAATTAAAATTAAAAGATTTATCTGATGAAAAAGATATAAAAGCTTTTAAAAAAACTTATAAATTTGATATAAGAACAAGAGCTTGTGATACTATTAGAATTTTATTACCACAGCAACAACTACTAATGTTGGTTTATTTGGGAATGGAAGATTTTATCAAACTTTATTAACAAAACTTTATTCACATCCATTAATAGAAATGAATGCATTAGCAGTAAATGCACATCGAGAATTAAATAAAGTAATTCCTCAATATGTTAAAAGAGCAAAAAAAGATGAATACTTAATTGAAACAGAAAGAAACATACAAGATTTAGCAATTAGTATATTTAGTAAAATAGAACCAATAAGAGAAGAAAATGTTGTTTTATTAGAAAATAATTCAGAAAACCTCTTTGATGATATAATAGCTGCTATGTTATACAAATATACAAAACATCCATTAATACAAATTAGAGAAGTGGTAAAAGGATTATTACAAGAAACTAAAAATGAAATTATTCAAACTTATATAGGAGAAAGAAAAACAAGAAGAGATAGACCTGGCAGAGCATTAGAATTTGGTTATCCTCTAACATTAGATTTAATTGGAGATTTTGGAATATATAGGGATCTTCATAGACATAGAATGTTAACTCAAGAGAGACAAGATTTATCTACAAGGTTAGGATTTAATATACCTGATAAAATAATAGAAGCTGGTTACGACTATAAAGTAAAAGAATGTAGAGATAGATCAGCAGATCTTTATGAAAAAATAGTTTTAGAATTACCAAAAGAGGCTCAATATGTAGTTTTATTTGGATTTAATATTCGTTGGATGATTGGAATGAATTTTAGAGAAGCAATGCACATGCTAGAACTACGTACAATACCTCAAGGACATCCTAACTATAGAAAAATGTGTCAAATAATGTACAGGAAGATAGAAGAAAGATATCCTAACTTAGCAAACTTAATATCATTCGTTGACTTTAATTATCATCCATGGAGTAGAGAAGTTTCTGAATCTGCTCAAAGAAGAAAAGAACAATCATTAAGTAGGTAAAAAATGAGAAACTCTCCAGGTTTATTTATAACTTTTGAAGGTGGTGAAGGTTCAGGAAAAGGAACTCATACAAATTTATTAGAAGAATATTTAAGAAGTAAATATGTTGTTGTAGTAGCAAGAGACCCCGGAACTACTAAAATTGGAGAAGAAATAAGAAAAAGTTTACAAGATCTAGAAAAACCCGAACTTAATCCAATAACAGAATTACTTTTATATGAAGCTGCAAGAGCTGAATATACTACACAATTAGTACTGCCTGCATTACAACAAGGAAAAATTTTTATCAGTGATAGGTTTTATGATTCAACAACAGCTTATCAAGGTGCACTTGGAATACCAAATCATCTTATAAAAATATTTAATGAAATTGCTTCTTTTGAAATAATTCCAGATTTAACTTTTTTAATTGATATAGATGCAAAATTAGGATTAAAAAAACTTAAAGGACATGAATTTGGAGAAAATTTAGATAAAATTGAATCAAGAAAATTAGAGTACCATGAAAGAGTAAACCAAATTTATAGAGACACAGCAAAACAACATCCTCGTAGATTTAGAGTTATTCCTTATAAAAATGGTGAAATTGATGAAATGCAAGAAGAAATGAAAATAGAAGTTGATAACTTTATATCAGAAAAAGGATTAGAAGCTTTTTTATTAAAACCAAGTTAATTTTCAAAACTTTTTTAAACAATCAATTCTACTTATCAATATGAAAATAACTATTGGCGGAAATCCTGGTAGCGGAAAAACTTCTCTAGGGAAAGCATTAGCTAAAAAATTTAAACTTAAGTTTTATTCTATGGGTGATTTGAGAGGTAAACTAGCTTTAAAACATAATTTAACCATAGATCAATTAAATGAAATTGGCAAAAAAGAATTTTGGACAGATAAATATGTTGATGATTTTCTGAAAAAGTTAAATAAAAAAGATAATTTTATAGTTGATGGTTGGTTAGCCTTTTATTTTATTAAAGATTCTATTAAAATATTTTTAAAAGCAGATTCTAATAAAGCTGCTGAAAGAATTTTTAGAAATCAAAGGAAAGATGAAGAACATAAAGATACTGTAAAAGAAATTAAAGCTATGATTAAAAAAAGAATAAAAGAAACTGATGCAAGATATAAAAAATATTACAACGTAAATTATCAAGATGAAAAAAATTATGATTTTATTTTGAATACAACTAATCTAACTGTTGAAAAATCTTTAAAAAAGATTTTGGAATTTTTAAAAAGAAAAAATAAAAAAAGAAAAATTAAGTCTATCTGTTAGGTAAAGCAGATGAAACTTCTTTTCTGTTTTTTACCTCTATATCAACTGGAAGTACATTAACTGCTACTTTATCTCCTGTTTCTAATGACATTTCTATTTCCTCTTCAGGAACTTCCTCACCATTTAACATTCTTAATGCATTTACACAAAGATGATAAGATGCATTAGCTTGTCCAAATGCTTTTCCAAAATTTCCATTATCAAATGCACTTTTAGCATTTTCTAATTTTTGTTTTGAAAGTTTAAATAACACTAATACAGAGTTTTCAGTTTCTTCATCATCTTCTTCTTCGTCTTCCTCTGATTCAATTTCTATTGCTGCTTCTACTTGTTCTCTTGTTAATCCTGTTCTTGTAACTATTTCTGAAATTATAGTTTCCATATCAGTAGTTTCTAAAGTGAATTCAAATTTATTATCACCAAATTCAACTTCTACTTCAGTTAAGTTACCTTTGATTTCTACTTCTACCTCTATTTCTTCTTCATCTTCTTCCTCGTCATTCATATCTTCTTCTGTAACATTTAATACAGCTTCTAATTCAGTTATACAATCTTCTGCTCTTTCAATAGCATTTTTAGCAAATTCTTCTTTGTTTTCAGCAAACTTAGCTTCCATCTTTTCTTTAAACTTAGCTCTAAACTCTGCTTCAACTTCTTCTTTATCTATATCTCTTATTGCTGCTACTCTTGTTAGAGTTTTACCTTGTTGAATTTTTATCTCAATCTTAAGTTCACCAGTAGAACCTTGGAAAGATTCAATTAAATTAGTTAAAGCTAATTTTTGTTCTTCAGTTAATTCACCTTTTATTTTTATTTTAATAATAGATCTTTGTAATTCATTTACAGCTTCTTCATGATTTTCAATTTTAGTTTCTAAATCAACTTCTGTTTCTAGTTCTTGCTCTGCATCATCATCTTCAAATTGTTCAATTTCTAGCTTAACTCTTTTAAGAGATTTATCATGATTAACTCTTGCTTTTTCAGCAGCTTCTAAATTACCTTCTTCTATCATTAATTTAGTCTCAGCTAATCTCTCTCCTGCATTTTTCAATTCAACTTTTACTTTTGTTACTTTATTAAAAGTTAAAGCTAATTTTATTCTTTCAACAGCAAGATCTAATCCGTATAATGTAGTGTCTGGAGTAATACCAGCATCTACTGTTTCTTCTTCAAGAACAGCAAATCCTGTAATAAAATCTTCTTGAGCTAGTGTACTTATGCTAACTATACTAAAAACTAGAATTAGACTTAATATTAAACTTAAAACTTTCATTTTTTTTCTTCTCCTTTATTATTTTTATTAAGGTTGGTTGGGCCATAGAATCCCAAAAATCCTAAGAGGCTGCTAACAGGGAAATAATCATGATAATTATGACCCAACACCTTTTTCTATAAGACTAAAAAATACTTAATCATTGTCAGTGAAACGTTTGCTTTATTTTTAGAAAAACAGCTTTAAAATAGGTTATATTGTTCAAAATTGTTCCAAATCTATTTTTTTAGGAAAACAAGATTTTTTTTGCCTCTTTTTTCCTTAATAATGATTTTTCTTTCTTCTAATTCCGAAAGAATCCTGCTAAGCTTTGCTTTACTAAAATCAGTTAACACCCTTAAAGTACCTTGTTCACACTGGCCCTCTCTCATACTTAGTATCCTAATTATTTGTTGCTCGTTTTCTTTTAAATGTTTTAGTATAGAAGGTTCTTTTTCTTCTTTTATTGTTTTAGTTTCTTTTAATCTTTTTATTTTCTTTATTTTTGGTTTTTTTTGCTTGTAGATAAATAATACAAAACCTATTACTAAAATTAGAATAACTACACTTAAAATTATAATAGGCAGTAAATCTTTGCCTTGATTAAATATGACTAAAATCGAAATTTCATCATTCACTTTAAAATTATATCTTTCCCATTCTAAGATTAAAGATAAACCATCGCTATAAAGTTTTGATGGTATAGGATAAGCTGAACCTCCTTGCAAAGTTTCATCTTTTATTGGCTTGGTTAAAGTGGCCCCTTCTGGTAGTTTAAGCTTTATTTTTAAATTATCAATATCATATCCAGATCTAATCGTAATCAAGAAGTTTGATCTTTCTAAAAATTCTTTTGTTGTATATTTTAATTTTAATTCTTTAGTATTATCTATATTAATTTCATCAGCATAAGATATTTCTATATTATCTTTAAAAATTTTTATTGAAGTTGCATCTTCTGGAATATCAAATTCAAAAATTCCTATTGATCCTTCTTTAAATTTAATTACATTTTCTACATTAATATTATCAGTTAGAACTTTAAAATCATAGCTATAAGTATCTATCTTAATATCAGACGCATAGCTAGTATTAATTAAAACCAAAAATGCTAAAATTAAAATTATTATTCTAAATTTCATAATAAGTAAATAAATTATATACTTTATAAATATTTTTATTAGTTTAATTAGAATTAAAGCCTTTAATCTAAACCAAAATATTTAAAAATAATACTTTGCTAAATTCTAGTATGGAATTTTATGCTTCTCCTATTAAAGATATTTTTACTGAATTAAAAAGTTCTGAAAATGGTTTAACTCAAGAAGAAGCAAATAATCGCTTAAAACAATATGGTTATAATGAGTTAAAAGAAAAATACAAAATTTCTGCATTTAAAATTTTTTTAAACCAATTTAAAAGTGTTTTAGTTATAATTTTAATAATAGCTATTTTAATATCTTTATTCATTGGTAATATTGTAGATTCTATTGTGATATTAGCTATACTAATTTTTAATGCTCTTTTTGGATTTTTTCAAGAATATAAAGCAGAAAAATCAATTCAAGCTTTAAAGAAACTAGAAAGTTTTAACGCCATTGTAATAAGGGATAATATAGAAAAAAAAATTCCAGCTCGCGAAGTAGTACCAGGAGACATAATTTTGTTAGAAGCTGGAGATAAAATACCAGCTGACGCTCGTTTAATATCTTTAAATATTTTACAAACACAAGAATCATTGCTAACAGGAGAATCTTTGCCTATAACTAAAAATTTAATTACATTAAACAAAAGAGTAGAAGTTGCAGACCAATTAAATATGATTTTTTCTAGTACTATAATAACAAAAGGTAAAGCTAAAGCTGTTGTAGTTAAAACTGGTATGTCAACAGAAGTCGGAAAAATAGCTCATTTATTACAAGAAGTTAAAAAAGAAATTACACCATTGCAAAATAAATTAGCTAAACTAGGAAATCAACTTGGATTATTAGCTTTACTATTAGTTTTTATTGTTTTTATTGTTAGAACTTTATTTGGTTTTGGTTTATTAAATTCTTTGATAATTGCAATTAGCCTAGCAGTTGCAGCTGTTCCAGAAGGTTTGCCTGCAGTAGTTACAATATCTTTGGCATTTGGTGTTAGACGTATGATTAAAAAAAATGTTTTGGTTAGAAAACTAACAAGCGTTGAAACTTTAGGTTCTACCCAAATTATTTGCTGTGATAAAACAGGAACTTTAACTAAAAACGAAATGACAGTTAAAAAAGTTTTTTGCGATGATCATTTAATTAATGTGACTGGAACTGGTTATATACCTGACGGAGATTTTTTATACGAAGGTAAACAATTCTATTCAAAAACTTTAGATTTACTTCTAGAAACTAGTGTTTTATGCAATAATGCCAGTTTAAATAAAGAAGAGAAAAATGGTTGGCAAATTTTAGGAGATCCAACTGAAGCAGCTTTACTTGTTGCTGCTGCAAAAAGAAATCTAACTAAATCTAAGTTAAATATGCAATATCTAAGAGTAGATGAAATTCCTTTCGATAGTAAAAGAAAACTTATGACTGCAATAAATAAAGTAGCTGCTAAAAGAATTGCTTATGTTAAAGGCGCTCCTGATGTAATTTTGAACTTGTGCGATAAAATTTATATTAATGGCAGAGCAATAAGACTGAATGATGAAGAAAAAGATAAAATTTTAAAAGTTAATGAGAAATTAACCGAGCAAGCTTTGAGAGTTTTAGGATTTGCATTTAAAGTTTTAGATAAAGAAACAAAAGAAAAAGAAATTGAATCTAATCTTACTTTTATTGGATTAGAGGCTATGGAAGATCCTCCAAGAGAAGATGTTAAAGCAGATATCCAGAAATGTAACGAAGCTGGAATAAGAATAATAATGATTACAGGGGATCATAAAAATACAGCTATAGCAATAGCAAAAGAACTTGGCTTAAAGGGAAAAGCTATTTCTAGTGTAGAACTAGAAAAAATTCCATTATCAGAATTTAAAAAAGTTGTAGAAAAGTATTCTATATATGCAAGAATTGATCCAAAACATAAATTAAGTATTATAAATACACTAATAGAAGAGGGCTATGTAGTTGCAATGATGGGTGATGGTGTAAATGATGCTCCTGCATTAAAGAAAGCAGATATTGGTATTGCAATAGGCTCTGGTACTGATGTTGCAAAAGAAGCTTCTGATATGATTTTACTTGATGATAATTTGAATACTGTTGTGAATGCAATTGAAGAAGGCAGAACAATTTATGATAATATTAAAAAATTTGTAAATTATTTATTATCAACAAATTTAGCTGAAATTCTTATTATATTTTTAGCTACTTTATTCGGATTACCTTTACCTTTGACAGCAATACAAATATTATGGCTTAATTTAGTAACTGATGGATTGCCAGCTTTAGCATTAGGGGCTGATCCAGCTAGATCGGATATTATGAAAAAAATGCCTAGAGATCCGAAAGAACCAATACTTACAAAACAAATGAAATTTGCAGTATTAACAATTAGTTTTTTAATAACAATCGGAGTGTTAAGTTTATTTAGAATTTATTTAGATAATATAATTAAAGCCCAAACTATTGCATTTACATCATTAGTTTTATTTGAGATTGTAAGACTAGAAACTATAAGAGCAAATTACAAACAGAGCTTTTTCTCTAATAAATATTTAATCTTTGCAATATTAAGCTCAATAATATTACAACTTATAGTGATTTATACTCCTATTAATATATTCTTTAAAACAGTTGCACTTAACTTTGTTGATTGGCTTTATATTTTAATAGCTGTAATAATAATATTTATAATTAATAAAATAATCTGGTATATTAATGTTAAAAATTCTAAAACTGCTATAGAATTTTAATAAAATAGAAATATTTTTAAATAATTAAAACTAATTAAATTAAAATGAAATTAAAAATTTTATTATTGATCATTACAATTTTTTCTGCCAGTTTAGTATTAGCATATCCACTTCCACTATCAACACAATCTTTAGAGACTTACCCAGAACCTTTTTTAGTGAATGGAGTTGGTAATAAAATAGCATTAGTTATAGGAGATAGTGCTGGATTGGATACAATAGCTATAACAGATATTGCTCTAGGTTTAGGCGAAGAAGTTTTATCAACTCAAAGATCTACAATACCTTCAGTAAGTTTATCTAGAGAAATAAATGATTTAACAAACTTTAATGCAATTTTAGCAGGAGGTCCATGCGTTAATAAACATACAGCAGATTTAATGAACCTTCCTTATCCTTCATGTGGTATTAATTCTGGTATAGTAAAAAATACAGCTAGAATAGAAATTAAGAAAAATGGAAATAATTATGCTTTAATAGTAGCTGGTTATGATTTAGAAGATACAAGAAGAGCAGGTCTTTTAATGAAAAATTTTAGAGATTTTTCAGATAAATTTGAAGGTAAATCTAAAGTTGTTGTTACTGGAAAAAGTTTAAAATTAGAAGATATTAAAGTTGAATAAAATTAATTCTTATCAAACAAAAGATTTAATAAATAAAAAATTAACAATAATTAAATGCCAATAGATCCAGTACTTTTAAAAATAGGTTTTTTAGAAATAAGATGGTATGGTTTAATTTATGCTTTATCATTTTTAGTAGGATCATTAATAGCAGTTAAACTTGGAAAACAAAGAAATATTAGAAAAGAAACTATTTATGATTTTTTTATTTATTTAATACCAGCAGTTGTAATAGGTGCTAGATTAGGTCATATATTAGGCCCTGATTTTAGTTATTATTTAAACAATCCTTCAAGAATATTTGCTATATGGCGGGGGGGTTTATCTTTCTTTGGTGGTTTCTTTGGAGCTATAATAACTGGAATAATTTTTTGTAAGAAAAGAAAAATAAACTTTTTTGATCTAGCAGATATTTTAGTAATACCCCTAGCATTAGCTTTAATATTTGGTAGGATTGCTAACTTTATAAATCAAGAATTATACGGAAGAATTACAAATTTACCATGGGGAGTTAATTTTACTGTTGCAGAAGGTAAAAGACATCCAACTCAATTATATGAATCTCTAAAAAATTTAATTATTTTTATTGCATTATGGAATCTACATAAAATAAAAAACTTACCTAGAGGTTTTATATTTTGGACTTTTATTTTAATGTACAGTTTTTTAAGATTCTTTATAGAATTTTTAAGAGACACATCTACTTTTATAATAGGTTTAACAAGAGCGCAACTAATAATGATAATTTTATTTATAATTTCTAGTATAATATTATCAAAACTTAGAAAAAATATCAAAACAAGCGCTAAATAAAATTACGAAATTCTTCTTTTTGTAAGTTGCATTGCTATAAATGCAAGTATAAAGAAGGTTACTATAAAAACTAATAAATACACAAACAACATTGTTACATCACTTAAACTAGATTCAAATAATATTAATCTTCTTAATAAGTTCTCACTAATTACAAATGGATTAAATACAGCTATCTTCTTGAAAACCAATGGTAATGTTTCCAGTGGAAGTATTGCATTAGAGAAAAGCAATAGTATACTTGAAATTGCAACTGCTGCTAAAGCTGCTGTTTCTACTGAAATAAAGAAATAACCTATTACCATACCTAATAATATAAATAAAGTTGCTATTACAAGTAAAGCCAGAGAAGCATTAAGAAGCACAGAAACTATTTCATTTCTAAAGAAATAATACGCAACACCAAATATGATTAATAACTGGAATAAAAGTATTATTATATTAGTTAAATAAATACTTATCAATAAAATAAAATTGCTTGTTGGTGTAATAAAGTTTCTAAAGTAAGCTTTGGTACTTTTTTCTCTTACAACAACTAAACTAGAAAATAATACACTTATTAGCATAACAACTAAAACTAAAAGTGTAGGGAAAAGGAAACTTAAAGTTTTTTCTTCTGCTGTTATAGGTTTTATCTCAGTTTTAATAGGATTTACTATGCTTTCAGCTTCTGTTATTTTAATGTTATTAATAGTATCTGATAATGAATTGATACTTTGGGTTACCGTTGATAAATCTTCTTTACTTTGAGTGACAGCTGTTTTAACTTGATCTGATTTATTAGTTATAGTAGATTCTGCACCTGATGCTTTTTCTAGATCATCCGTAATCTCATCTAAATTCAATTCTAAATCATTAATTAAACCTCTAAATGTACAATTTACCTTATCACATTCATCTCTTATTCCACTTATATTTAAATCACTTATATTAAATCTAAAATTTAAAGATGCTCCAGCATCTGCTATTTCTTGAACATCACTTTGAACTTGATCATTTCTAGAATTTAAATCAGTTAAAGTATCCTTTTTTCCCACAACCTCAACCTTTGCTTTATTAATTGTATCTAATAATGTTTGAGTCAAGCCTTTACTTAATTCAGTAGATTTTAAATTTATTTTATCTGATATTTCCCCTAAAATCGTATAAACTAAATTTATTCTGGAAGGATCAACATAAAAAACAATAGTATCTTGATCAAGATTTTTAATATTTAAATCAGGTGGGAAATATATGCATACATGATAATCCCCAATTCTAACTTTTTCTATACATTCATCTTGGCTACCTGTATCAGGATCTGTTCTAATGATATTAAATTGTTTATCTTCTAAAACCCCTATAGTAGAATTTGTTAATTCGCTATAAGATTCTGAAAAAGTTCCTATATTTATACCGTATAAACCAGATGTATTAAATGCCATACCAACAAATAAAATTATTAACAATGGACCAAATATTATAATTAATGAAGAGGTTCTTGATCTAAGAAGCAACTTAATATTTTTTAATATTATTATAGGTATTCTCACTTACTCACCCTTTTATTTTTTTGAATATCTGTCTTTTCTAACCCTACTTACAACAGCTTCAAAAACATCATCTAAGTTTCTTTTAGAGTATTTTTTCTTTAAAAAAGAAGGCGATCCTATCTCAACTATTTTTCCTTCTTGAAGTATTCCGATTTCATCGCATAGTTCTTCTATTTCTCCCAAAAGATGTGATGTTATTATAACAGTTGTATTTTCTTCTTTGTTCAATCTCCTTATCAAAGTTATAATTTCTCTTCTTAAAATAGGATCTAAGTCTTGAGTTGGTTCGTCTAAGATTAAAACTTTTGGCTTATTTATTAAAGAACATGCAATATCTAATCTACGTTTCATCCCCATTGAAAGTCTTGAACCAAGTGTTTCTATAGCATCTTCAAGCTCTACAAAGCTAACTAATTCATTGGTTTTTACTTTTAATTCCTTACTGTTTAAACCATATAAATTTCCAAAGTAATATAGGTTTTCTTGTACTGTCAAATTATCATAAAAAGAGCAATCTTGTGCTGCAAATCCAAATTGTTTTTCAATAGTCCTCATATCATTTCTTATATCTCTAGATTGAAATAGAACTTTACCATCGTTAGGTTTTAAGAATCCCACTAAAATGTTTAAAATTGTGGTTTTTCCTGAACCTGATGATCCTATAATCCCAAATATTTTTCCATAAGGAATATTTAAATTTAGATCATCTAATACTACTTTTTTACCAAATTTTTTAGTTATATGATCAAATTGTATGAATGGGGGGATTGACATATAAATCTTATTTTAATTTCCCTTTTTAAATCTTACTATCTTTTTTTCGAAATATTTTTCTGAGTTGTTAATTATTGGATAGTGGTATAATTAAAAAGATTTAAATAAATATCTAATTATAGTAAAAAATATGTTACTTCAAGATATTAAATTTCCGAATTTAGAGAGTTTAATTAGTAGATATAACGAAATATTAGAAGAACCAACTTTTTTAGATACAAGTATCATCTCTCCTCCAATTTTAAGTGGGAAAGATCCATCGATATCTCTAATAAATTTATTATACAGGATACAAATTAATGTAAAGGAATATAAAGATTTTATGAATCCTCTTATTGATTATATTGAAAAATTTGGAGAACTTTTATTTGATAGATTACTAAAAGATTATGATAAACTTTTTATTACAATTGGTGTGTGTAATGAAATTAAGTCGTTAAATAGAAGATTATTAATGCACCATAGTTTTATTAGCGATCATTTAGAAGATTGGGAAAGTGGAAGAAGAAAAGATGCTTCTAAACAAATTGTTACATCATTTCGTTTATTAAAAAAATTAGAAAAAGATTATATAGATAGACTAGAAGGATTTTTAAGTAAATATAGTAAAGAAAAAAATTATTTTGACGGAAAAAGTTTTACAGATTTTTATTATCGAGAATATCCACAAATTTTAAGATTTATAAAAGGAAAAAGAGACTATAAAATGGTTGAAGTTAAATCAGATTTTATTAATGGTTTATTATCAAAATTTAAATTTAAAGAATTTTCAGCAATACGTTTAATAATAGAAGAATTAAAAGATAGTAAAGAGACTATAATTTTACCATTTCCGTTTTATAGAAATGTTTTTAAGCGTTTTTTGGATGAAAATGAATATCATCGGGAATTTTATATTAAGTATGATGAATTTGAAAGATCAAGATTTTACGAATTATATAGTTTCAATGATGAAAAATTAATAGCAGTTGCTCTATGTTTAACAGCATCAACACAAAAACCTTTTAGAATACTAACTCGTGATACAGATTTAATAAAAATTTTCAGGTATCTTCCTTTAATTAAAAAAAAATATGAAGGAGAAAAATATAATTTTACAAATACATGTTTAACATTAAATTATATAAAATTTGACAATTTAGTACCTAAAAATATAATTTTTAATACCTAAGAATTTAATTCAAAATATTCTCTATTAAAAATTTAAAAAAAATAAGTAAAAACAAATAAAGCAAATATTTAAAAATAAATCAATAAAATAATTTATTATGAAACATACATTATTAATATCATTATTTTTAGCAGTTTTATTTCTGGGTGCACAATTAATAGGTTTAGTAATAGTAGATAGATATACAGAAGTTAAGGAAGTAGTTAGAGTAGATGCAGAAAAAAATATTACAATTAAAGAAAGACAATTAACTTATTCAGGATTACCTTATAAGATAGAAAGACCTAAATTTGAAGAAGAAACATCTTATATCCCTATAATAATAGCTATATTAATTGCAACTGCTATTGCACTTTTATTAATAAGATTTAATGTTTTGAGAGTATGGAAAACTTGGTTTTTTTTAAGCGTAACACTTGCTTTATTAATTGCATTTTCAGCTTTTGTGAATCAACTATTAGCATTAATTTTATCAGTAATCTTAGCTTTTATCAAAACATTTAAACCGAACTTAATAGTTCAAAATTTCACAGAACTTTTTATTTATGGTGGTTTAGCTGGAATTTTTGTTCCAATTTTAAATTTAACTTCTGTAACAATATTATTAGTTTTAATATCAATATATGATATAATAGCTGTATGGAAAACTAAACATATGATTAAGCTAGCTAAATTTCAAAGTAGTTCTAAAACATTTGCTGGATTATTAATACCTTATGGAACAGCTAAAAAAGTAAAGGGTGTAAAATATGAAAAAGTTGAGAAAAGAGCTATTTTAGGTGGTGGTGATATAGGATTTCCATTATTATTTATAGGGGTGGTTTTAAATAATAGTAATTTTTTATATGCAACTATAGTAGCTTTATTTTCTACAGCAGCTTTACTAACTTTATTATTTATGGCAGAGAAAAATAAATTTTATCCAGCAATGCCTTTTTTAAGTATAGGATGTTTTGTTGGATTTTTAAGTTTATTTTTAATTTAAATAAATCTAAATAATTAAGATTGTTTTAATCTAACTTCTAAATTATAATATGCTTCTCTCAATGAAGGTTCTTTATCTTTAATTGGATCTTGTGTAAAATAATAATCTAAACTAAGACGATAGTAATTTTGAATAAATCTTAGATAGGAATATTCCTGAAATAAATGATTTTTTATTTTATCTTTTAATAATTTGTATGATCTTTTTAATCTGATTACATCTAAAATTTTACTCATTTTTTCAGCCAAAGAATTAGTTTCGATATTTATTATACTTTCATATTTATTAAGTAAACTATTGCAATCTTGTGTAAGAATATCGGATGCTGTTAACTCTTGTTCTTTAAAACATATCATTTTAATATATTAATAATATATTAATTTAGTTCTTTAAATTCAAATATTTTACTATTACATAAACATATCATTCCTGTTGGTATTTCATTAGTTATATAAATTGCTCCACACGATTTACATATTATATCTTTCATTTTATCTTCCTTATAAATCTGTATACATTTCATAAATATGTTTTATTTCAATTATAGGAAATGCTAAAAAATGTTTCTCTTCTTTAACACCTATAGCAGCAAAATTTATAACTTCAGTAGGCATTATAAGTGATTTTCTAAGATATGGATTTTTAGGTTTAAATGAACTATCTATATCTTCTTCAACATTAAATCTGTTTAATTCATCTAATAAAGCAGTACCATATATTCTAAATCCTTCTGGAAGTACTCTTTCTTCTTTAGAAAAATCTAAATTTGTATAAACTCTATATCGATTTGGTTGATTAGTATCAACAACTACACGAAAATTATTTTTGTAATATTCTGGAGATCCGTTATGATCATCTGTAAAAACTCCTTTAACAAAACCAGTAAGATGCAATTGATTATTAGGTAATAATACTCTTATAAACTTAATTTCTTCTTCAGGATTATATTCAGCTGTTACACATAATTTAAATCCATTTGGAATTACATCTTCAGTTACTATTATACCTTTTAATCTTTCTTCAAGTTCCATCTTAATAAATCACTCCCACTAAAACAAACTCAATTTGATTAAATCTAACTTTAAAAGGATCTCTAAACAGACTATTATCCCCTTTAGTTATTGCATACCATCCTTTTTCATCACTACTTATTTTAATAACTCTATGTACAATTAAATTATTTATTAAATCAAATCTGTAAGCAATAATATCTCCAACTTGTATATCATATGCACTTTTTGGAATAATTTCTAGGCCATTAGCACCTTCGTCTATAAATGAATCCATTGAATTTGTATTTAAATAAGAAGCAACACTTACATCTTCCATCTCTATTATAATTTTATCTTTTAGAACTAAAATTTGATTTTCACTTATTCTATCTTTAGGTGAGATTTTTTCTTTTGTTAAAATAGAAATAGGAGATTCTTTAGTTATATTACTATATTCATTCAAATAAAATAAATGAGAAAACCAACCGACTATAAAAAATATTAGAACCAATATTACAAATAAAATATAACTTGTTTTCATAAGGTAATATATTTAAAAGTAAAATATATAAATCTTTCTATTTGTGTCTATTTTAAAGTGGTAAAAATAAAAGAATTTATCTTATTCTAATAGTCTCTAAATTTCGAGGAGCAACTGTCTCAACTCTTTGTAACTTATGTAACATACTTGATAATTCTAAACAGTTGCTGCTTTCACCATGATTTATTATTATTTTTTTAGGTTTAGGATCTAATTTTCTCATAAAACCAAGTAACTGAGCTTTATCACTATGTCCTGAAAATCCAGGTAAACTATAAATAGGCATATTTACTTTAACTATTTCTTGTTTATCTCCATCTTGAAATGTTATTTCTTTTTCTCCTCTTTGTATACGTCTACCTAAACATCCTTCACCTTGATAACAAGTTATAACTAAGCTGTTATTTGGATTATCAGCTAAATGCCTAAAATATTCTACAGAAGCTCCACCAACCATCATACCAGAAGTAGCTATAATAATACATGGACCACCTTCTACTACTTCCATCATTTCTTTTCTGCTACCAATTCTTTTAAATATATCAGATAAAAATGGATTGGTTTCTTTACTAAATATTAATCTTCTTAATTTATCGTTGAAGAAATCTGGATAAGTTGTATGGATTGCATTTACATCCCAAATCATACCTTGAACATAAATAGGAATTTTTTCTATTAATCCTTGTCTAACAGCTTTTTCTACTATTACCATAATTTCTTGGCTTCTTCCTACACCTAAAACAGGCATTAAAATTTTACCTCCTTTCTTAACAGTATTTGTAATTATTTCCATTAATTGCCTTTCACTTTCTTCACGTGTAACAGAAACATCATCTTTACCACCATATGTTCCCTCTATAATTACAGTTTCAAGTCTAGGGAACTTAGTTTCAGCAGGGCCTAATAAATTAGAAGTTTCATAATTAAAATCTGCTGTATAAAGTAAATTATGCAACCCATTTCCCATATGTAAATGCACTAAAGAAGATCCTAAAATATGGCCAGAATTGTATAAAGTTAATCTAACATCCGGAGTTATATCAGTAACTTCTTCGTAATCTAAACAAATACTATGTTTAACCATATTTTTAATATCACTTGATGTATATAAAGCCTTTTTTCCTTCTTTAATCATTATATTAATATAATCCAATTGAAGTAAAGCAGCTATATCTCTACTTGGCAAAGTCATATAGCAAGGCCCTTTAAATCCATATTTATATAAATAAGGTAGGAAACCAACATGATCCATATGTGCATGAGAAATAATTACAGCATCTAACTCGTCTATTTTAAATTCTGGTGTGTTTAAATAAGGATAAGCATCTTCTCCTGAAGCTGCTACATCAACCCCACAATCTAGTAATATTTTAGATTCTGGTGTTTGTAATAATAAACAAGATCTTCCAACTTGTCTACCTCCACCTAAAAAAGTTAATCTTATCCATTCATCTTTTCTTCCTTTTACCCATCCCTCATAAATTCTTTCTCCAACTTGATTTAAGAATTTTTTTCTATAATCATTATTTTCATATAAAACTTGTCTTATATTATCAATAATTTTTGATTTTATTGCCGGAATTCTTTTTATCAGAGGTATCCATAATGTTTTTTCTTTTATTTCTCTTAATACTTCTCCATGCCTGCCGATAACAACACCTGGTTTTTCTGCTTCTATTTCTACAACAGATCTTTGAGGATCAAATATTATATTTATCTCACCTCCATCCTTTGGTATAATATTTTTTATTTCTTCTTTAGCTTCTTCCAAGTCTAAAGTTAATTTAGGATCTGGTCTTACTTCAACTCTCTTTTTGATAGAATCAACTATCTGTTTTATTACTCCATTATTATTTAAGAAGAAGTCTTTATTCTTTGTATATATTACAATATTAGCACCTTCAAAACTAGTTTCGCTGATATTAGCTTCAGTTGGTATAAATTTCATTACCTCATCTAAAATTTTACTCATTTTTTCAGTTTTAATAATTCTTTTATTATAGAGAAAAATAAATTTATGCAATTATATTAATATCAACAATTTTTGTAAATACTTTTTTTATACCTTTACTTGTTATAGTTACAACATCTAAACCATCACCAGTAGGCATATCTCTTTTCATTGCAGTATTAATTGCTTTAACAGCTAACTTAATACCTTCATCTACACTTAAATCCTTTTTATAACTACTTTCCAAAACACCTAAAGCCAAAGGACTACCAGAACCAGTTGAACTAAATCTAGTTGCTTCTAAAATAGAACCATCAGGACCTAATTCGTATAATTTAAATCCATCCTTATCTTTACCTCCAAGCAAAAAAGCTACAATACCAGGTACTGCACTAAATCTTCTTATATTAACATATAAAATATTAGCCAGTAAATTCGCAGCTTCTTTTACACTAACTTCTTTTCCAGTTCTGAGTAATTTTAATTCTAATTCCGCTCTAATTAACTTTGTTATCAATTGAATATCAGAAACTAAACCAGCTGTTGTTACCGCCATAAAATCTGCTATCTGCAGCACTTTTTCAGACTGATCTGCAATTAAATAACCCATACTACTTCTTCTATCTGCTGCTAATACAATACCATCTTTGCATACAATACCAAGTGTAGTTGTACCCTTTTTAATTTGTTCTTCTATATCCTTCATTTAAAATTCCCTCTTAAGTTTTTAGAAATCAAGGTTGATTTTAATAATAACCTGTTATTTATAAATTTTTTGGTTTTATTTTCTATAAGCATCATCATGATGAGAAAATGAAATAAAAATAACTGTCTTTCTTTGTTCATCAACTTCAAATTTCAAAACAAAACTTTTCATAATATGAACTCGTCTTTCCCCTGCCAAATCATATTTTAATGGCTTGTAGTGTTGGGGATTTTCAAGAATCTCCTCAATTTTGTCCATAACTGCTTCATAGGTCTTTTTATCTTTTTTTGATAGCTTATTAAGCGTTCTTTGCAGAGAAGGAATAATCTCATAAGTATACATCTTATTGCTCAATAATCTTTCTCAATTCACCTATATTCTTAAATTTAATACCTTTCTCTTTTCTTCTCTTTTCCATCTCCTTTTTAAACTCTTCTTTTATTGGCAATTCATCAACAGGATGCCAGTCAATTCTTTCGCAAAATTCCCACTCTTCATCAGTTATGCTTCCAGTTTTTATATAATTTTCAAAAATTAGTTTTTTCATAGCTTCTTCTCTGGCTATTTCACTCCAATTTATCCACATGAAACTCCTTAATTGGTTCTTGAATTCATCAGACACAGATAATGTTAAACTAACCATTTTAGATTTTACCAGAGTTTTTTAACTCTTCAAATTTAATTAATTCTTTAATTCTTAATTCAAAACGTTTTTTCAAATACTCTGCCCAGTTTATTTCTGGATGCTCATCTATCTTTCTCTTCAAATCTTTAGGTATTGAAACAGTAAATGTTACCATTTTGTTTTATTACGATATTTAGTATAAAAACTATAATTTGTTTATATATTTAAACCTTTTGATTTTTTATTTGAATCCCTTTATGTGCCTATATTCATATTTATTTGTAAGTTTATATTAGATTTATTTTTCTTACTTTATTTTTTATTTCTTTATCTTTAATCAAATTTTTCAAATATAATTCAGCAGTTCTAAATTTCCTTGGAATTTTTACATAAACATTTTTATTAGATTTATAAATTTTATAAGATCTCCATTTTTCTTTAAATTTTTTAATATGAAATTCATTATCTAATTTAGGACCGTAATGAATTTTTAATTTAGGTAAAATTTTTTTATCTAGTTTATAATAAAAATAAGCTTTATTTTTATTTTCCCATAACCAAGAACTATGCTTTAAATTAAAACCTTCTTTTACAATTCTGCTTTTAATAAATTTGAACGTTTTTAAAAGCTTTGCTCCTATTACATCTTCTTTACCTTTTAAAGTATCAATCTCTAAAATTGTATAACCTTGTTTTTTTAGTTCATTTAAATTTAATTCTTGCTTAATAAAAAATTTCTCAGAAGGATTTTTAAGATATTCTTTGCAATAATTTTGAAATTTGTCAAAAGTTTCGTAACTTAAAGCAGCAGCAGCATTTCTATCTTTTTGTACAGGATCAACTACTATCAAAGGAGAATGTAATTTTGCTTCATTAAATTCACTAAAAACTTCTTGTTTATTTTTATAATATTTATTTATATCAATTACAAATTTTGGTTTTATATTTACTATGTTTTTGATTAAATTACTAAAAGATTTATAATATATAGTTAAGACTTCCAACACATAACCAGAAAAGCCCCTAATATATGATTCTGCACCATAGCAATCAGTAGCTATTGTAAAAGCTTTAGCCAATCTTATTCCATCTTGTAAATTATATTTTTTAACCCATTCAGCATGTAACGGACTTACATCAGTTATATTTTTTGCTTTATCTGCTTTTTTTATATCTAAAACTGGAATTATTTCAAACGTAAAACCTTCACTATTAATTTGAAAATAATCTCTACTACCGTGCAATCTTTTTACTCTTGGAAATTTTTTCTTCAAAGCTTTTTCTAGTATATCAGCTAATTTTAAACTTTTATCTTTATATTTTTTATAATTAAATTTAACAAATATATCTATGTCTCTAGTACTTTTTAACCAAGTTCCTTTTGCGCCAGAACCTCCTAAAATAACTTTTGCATCTTTTAATTTTATTTTAGATATAATATTATTTATTTTTTTCTTAACTTCTATTTCTTCTTGTTTACTTGGTTTGATTAATCTTAAAATGTTTGAAGTTTGCATAATTTATTTTATAATTATAAGAATAAAAAGGTTTCTGTTAAAATAATATTTAAATCCCTAATTTTAACACCACGCTAACGTCTCTAAGTTCTTTTATAATTTCACTATATCTATCAAATAGATCTCTATATCTATTCTTTTCATTAATTATCTCATTGAAATGCATAGCTTGATGATCTCCATCGAACCTAAATTTAATATTGATTCTTGATATCTTCCTAAACAAGCCAGTAAATATATTAATTTTGGTTTTT
>CAYHUI010000003.1:0-10246 GCA_964360175.1 Candidatus Woesearchaeota archaeon | reverse complement strand
TATGAATTTTAAATTTAATAAAGGTTATTTGGTTTATAAAAATTCTAATAATGGTATAGTAATTGTTGCTCCCCATAGTGGACCAGCTTTTGATTATTCAACTTCAAGGGATGATAATAGCGAAACTGTTGCTAGTATATGTTGGAGAAAATTAAATGGAACTTTAGTAATTAGTAATATGCCTAGGATTAGGTTATGGGGAATTGATTTTAATAGGGATATACCTCCAATTAAACTAGCTTTGGATATGTTTAATGAATATAAATATTATAAAAATGTAGAAAAAATATATGAATATGATAAAAAATATGCTTGGGTTGCGCAAGATACTAGAGATTATGAAAATAGATTGCAAATATATCAAAACTTTTGGGCTGAAGTTGAAAAAGGCAAGTATATTATTCTAATACATCGGGCATTTCCAAGAATTAAAGCTGTAAATAGTATAATGGATTTTATAACCTTTAATAACAAAGGTATAAAAAAAGAATTAATAGATGAAATAGTAAAAGAGCTTAATCATAAATATTCTAATTTTTTCAGAAGCATAGATCAAGCTTATAAGAGAATGATATTTTTTGAAGAAGAGAGAATGATTGCAAATTTAATCTCTGTTTATAAGACATTTGATTTAAACAATCTAAAAGGAGAGGCATTGGAATTACTGAAAAAAGATTTAGAAAAAATTAGAGAATATGCTGGTAAATATATAGTTAAAAGATTAGACGAGCATTTTACACCACAAACATTTTTAAGGGCTGTTGAAGATGCTTTGAAAAATTCTCCTTTGCCAAAAATTACAGTAGAAAATGTTTTTGATGGAAGTTTAGCTTTAGGACCAAAAAGAAAATTATTTCCAACTGCTGATAAAATTATTATTGAAGTAGAACCAAGCAGATTTTTAAATTTCTGGTATCCTGATACTACTGCAAATATAATTAAAGATTTACTTGATATGATTATAAAGTAGAAAGATTTTTATATAAGGAACAAAAAATTAAAAAGAGAAAAATTTTAATTAATAAATCAATTTAAAAATTTATTTAAAAATTAGTAAATGAAATAATGCGGTAGCCGAGATTCGAACTCGAGTCGCAGCCTTGGCAAGGCTGAATTCTACCACTGAACTACTACCGCTTATCCAACAAAAACCTTATATAATTTATATACTTTTTTATTACTATGAATTACTATAATATCATATCTAAAAGTTATAATGAATTGTATAAAGAAGAACAATTAAATAAAATTAAAATAATTTTAAAAGAATTAAATTTAAAAGATAAGGAAAAAGTTTTAGATGTTGGTTGCGGAACTGCTTTTTATAAAAATTTATTTAAAAATTACACTGGAATAGATAATAGCAAAGGTATGTTAAGCAAATCGAAAACTAAAAATTTAATATATGGTAATGCAGAAAATTTACCTTTTAAAGATAAAAGTTTTAGTGTAGTAATATGCATAACAGCTATACATAATTTTAAAGATTATAAAAAATCTATTAAAGAAATGAAAAGAGTTTGTAAAAATAAAATTATAATTACTATTTTAAAAAGAGCTAAAAAATTTAAAGAAATTTCAAGTTTTATAGAAAAAAATTTTAATTTTAAAAAAATTGGAGAGGATAAAGATATGATTTATATAATTAATCAAACATACTAAATAATCCACCTTTCTTTTTATCATCTTTTTCTGAATCTTTTTTTGGTTCAAATTTTTTATCAGGACTATAACTTCTTCTTTCAAAAAAATCTTTTCTTTCTTCCCTTTTCCTCCTTGCTTCTTCTCTCTTTATATCCTCTAAGATTCTATCTTTATAATCCTGAACATCAGATGCATTTGCTGTGCCAAAAGGAAATTTATATTGTTTACTTCCAGGTTTTCTTTCTTCTTTAATAGTTTCCATTAATTTTTTTCCAGCTTGTTTTTCTTTTCTTCTATATCTAACCTCTCTTTTAACATTTCTTGCTTTATTTAAAACTATAAGTAAAAATATCAAAGTAACTATAATTAATAATAAAAAGATAGGTAATTTAGTTGGTGTAGATCCTGGTGCTAGTATAACAGCTCCAGTAGCTCCTGTAAAGAAATCCCCTATTTTCTCTAATGTAGATCTGTTATCAACAACTTCAACATTATTAAAAGTTTGCTGTGTATTTTTAATAAATAAACTATATTTTCCTGTAGGCAAATCTTTATACAATTCGATATTTACACTTTCTCCTGGATCTAATCTTGTTCTCTTTAATATGAGGTATTCTTTATCACTAATAGCTTTTATCTCCAAATTTTCTGTGTAAGGTAGATTGCCTAAATTTTTAACTTCTAATGTTTGACCACTTAAACTAACAAGTAAATCTTTTACATCTCTAACGCTAAAAGAATCTTCTGTTGATAAAGTGGATGATTTTGCTTTTATTTTCCAGGTTCCAGGAGATGCAAATTCTTCTAAAATATAAACTGCAATATCGTTTGTAAATACTTTTTTCACGAATTTTTTTTCGTTATCGGGATTAAATATTTCTATTGTAACTTCATCTCTAATAACATCATTTGCTTGATCATATAATATAGGTTTAATATTTATAGACTCTTTTGGGAAGAATGTTTTATTTTCTTTTTCTAATACCAGTCTAGTTTGTACAGGTATTATAGAAATTTTTAAAATACCTTCTCCTGTATTTCCGCTTGCATCATTAACTATAATTTTTATATCATGACTGCCAGATTTTATATTAGGGTCTAAAACTAATTCGTAACTAAATTCTCCTCTTGAAATTTGTGTTATATATTCTTTACCTTCTAAAGTTATTGCTACACTAGCTTCAGTTACTCTATCACCAGAATTTTTACCAGCAAATCCAGAAATTACAAAGGTTTTACCGGGGAGAACATCTGTTTTATCTAAAGTTACAGTTAAAGTTAATCCAGAATTTATTTTTAAGGATGCCGCATTTGTAAATACTTGCTGATTTCCAGATGCGTCATTTGCTGAAACTTCAATAATATAATTACCTCCTGGTATATTAATAGGATTTGTTGTATAAGTTAAAGCTCCATTTTTAACTTCTGATGTATCTGCTAAAAATATATTATTATCTTTTTTAAAATAAATTGTTGCAAATCCATTTATTGGTTTTGAATCTAATTTAGTAATAGTTCCTGTTAAGTCTATCTTGTCTCCTAATTGAATTTCTAATGGATTTATATTAAAACTACCTAATAAACTTCTTGTTATTGTAAAAGTTTCTGAAGTAGCTTGATCGCCTTCGAAACTAGCTAAAATATTACAAGAACCTGTAGTTAAAGCTAAAATAGACGGTGATGAAATTGAAAAATCTTTTCTTTGATTAGCTTGTACACTAATTGATAGACTTCTTAATTGTATCTGATTATTATCGCAATTTAAAAACAAATTTAAAAATCCGCTAGTTGCAGTTGTTCTTAAAATATTACCGGCAACTAAAATTTCATCGTACAAATTATAAGTTGATCTTGGTAAAGGATTTAAATCAAGCTCTGCTGTTACTACTGGAACTAAAAATAGAATTAGAAAAATTAGTAACAAATATCTTAAAAATTTCATAATTTTATTGAATAAAACTAGTATTTATACTTTACTCTTTTAAAATAACAACTTTATATCATAAAATTTATATACTATCAAACAAGTTTTTAACTCAATGGAAAAAGAGTTATCAACTTTAAGACATAGTGCTGCTCATGTTTTAGCTGATGCAGTTAAGCAACTATTCCCAAATGTTAAACTAGCTATTGGTCCTTCGATAGAGAATGGTTTTTATTATGATTTTGATAAGAAAGATGGTTTTTCTAATGATGATTTAAATAATATAGAAAAAAAAATGCAGGAGATTATCAACAAGAATTATAAATTTGATAAAACCTTCAAAACAAAAAAAGAAGCTGAAAAAATTCTTAAAAACGAATCTTATAAATTAGAAATATTAAAAGATTTAAAAGAAGAAAAAGTAAGTTTTTATCAAGATAGAGATTTTATTGATTTATGTAAAGGACCTCATGTTAGTTCAACTGGAGAAATAAAGGCATTTAAATTATTAAATACAGCAGGAGCTTATTGGAGGGGTATTGAAACTAATCCAATGCTGCAAAGAATTTATGGAACTGCTTTTTATTCTAAAAAAGACTTGGATGAATTTTTAAAAATAAGAGAAGAAGCTAAGAAAAGAGATCACAGAAAATTAGGCAAAGAATTAGAACTATTTAATGTAGATGAACTTGCTCCAGGATTTCCATTTATTTATCCAAAAGGAACTATAATAATAAATGAATTAATCAATTTCTTAAGAGAAGAATACAAAAAAAGATGTTATATAGAAGTAAAAACCCCGATGATTTTAGCAAAAAAATTATGGGAAAAAAGCGGTCATTGGGATCACTATAAAAATAACATGTATTTTGTTAAGGTTGATAAAAATGATTTTGCAGTTAAACCTATGAATTGCCCTGGAAGTATTTTAATCTATCAACAAAAATTACATAGCTATAGAGAATTACCAATAAGAATGGCTGAATTTGGATTAGTGCATAGATATGAAATAAGTGGTGTATTGGCTGGATTATTTAGAGTTAGAGCATTTACGCAAGATGATGCTCATATTTATTGCACTGAAGAACAAATTAAAGATGAAATTATTAATTTAATAGATTTTATTGATCATGTTTATAAGACTTTTAAATTTGATTATAAAGTTGAGTTAAGCACAAGACCTGAAAATTATATAGGAGATATAAAAAATTGGAATTTAGCAGAAAAAGCTTTAGAAGATGCTTTAAAATTTAAAAAAATAAATTATAAATTAAATGAAGGCGGAGGTGCTTTTTACGGCCCTAAAATAGATTTTCATATAAAAGATTGTTTGGGCAGAACTTGGCAATGTGCAACAATACAATTAGATTTTTCCATGCCTGAAAAATTTGATTTAAAATACGAAGGTAAAGATGGTAGAAAGCATACACCTGTTATGATACATAGAGCAATATATGGCAGTATCGAAAGATTTTTAGCAATTCTTATAGAACATTTTGGAGGTAAATTTCCATTATGGCTAACTCCAGTTCAAGTTAAAATTTTAACAGTAAGTGATAGAAATATTAATTTTGCTAAACAACTACAAAAAGATTTAATTAATAATGATTTTAGAGCAAGTTTAGATGATAGATCAGAAACAATTTCAAAAAAAGTTAGAGATGCGCAAGTAGAATATATTAATTATATCATTACAATAGGAGATAAAGAAGTAAAGGATAAAACATTAGCTATAAGAACTTTGGACGGTAAAGTAAAGTTTGATGTTAAACCAGATAAATTTATACAGGATTTAATTAAAGAGATTAAAGATAAAAAATGCTAATTTTAAATTCTATTAAAACTTTAGAAGAATCTGAAATCTTTAAAAATTGGAAGCAAAAACATGATAAATTTTATATTTGCAGTGTATTTTTAATAATGGATCATGTTAATGAAAGTCCTCAAATTGATTATTATGATCCTGATAAGGATAGAATAACCAATTTTGTCATAGATAAAAATATAAAAATTACAGAAGATGAAAAAATTTTTAAAAAGGAGAAACATAAAATAAAAAAACTTGATTTAAGTAAAGTTAAAATAAGTTTGGAGCAAGCTTTATCTAAAGTAGAAAATCTCTTAATAGAAAAATACAAAGAAACAGCGCATAGAAAAATAGTAGTACTGCAAAATTTAGAGAGAGAAGTATGGAATATAACTTCTTTAACTACAAATTTGAATATTTTAAATGTTAAGATAGATGCAACTAATGGAGATATCGTAGAAGAGAGATTAAATTCTATTTTAAGTTTTAAGGATAAACAAAATCTTTAAATATAAATAATCTTAATTCTTTTTAAGGGCCTGTGGTCTAGTTGGTTATGACGTCGCCTTAAAAATATTATTAAGTTAATATTTTGGTGAATACACGGCGGAGATCATGAGTTCGAATCTCATCGGGCCCACTCATACTAGAAATGTTTATAAAATTTTCTTACTAATTAAATTATATGAAAGAAAGAGATTTTATTATAAAATTTTTAACAAATTCTTGGACTCCAGATGAAATAACTTGTATAAAAAGAGAAGAAGAACAATTAACACTTTCAGATCGTAGAATAGCTGAAATTTCTGAAAAACATATTAGAGGTATGAGCAAAGAAGTTATAGCAGAGGAAGGATTTTTAAGATATCTGGATAAAAATCAACAACCAAAACATGTATTTAGGAGGGATTATGCAACATTAGTTCTTATAAAAAACCAAATTCCAAAAAGTGAATACGATCCTAAAACATCTGATATTTTATCTTTTAAAATGGATAACATGTTTGTTTTTATGGGATTTGAATGGGAACTTCTAAAACAAGAAAAAAATCCAAAATTTGTTAGATTAGAAAAACCTTTTAGTTATGAAGAGTTTCAAGAATTAAGAAGAGAATTAAAAATAGAGGAAGGAAGGGCATTTGTTTATTTTGATTCAACACTTTCAGAAGAATCTCCATTAAAAGATTTTTCAGAAGAACAAGCTTTAGAAGATTTTGATATATTTCTTAAAAAACTTGTGAAAGAACAAGGAGAACAAACATATATAAAACAAATTGTAGAACCAAAAGAAGATATACATGATATAACAGTAGGAGAACATAAGACAATATTACATAGCAGATTTATTAAAAAAAAATCAGGAGAAAGACTTTTAACAGAAATTAATAAATATTCAAATCGAGAACCATTAATAGGTTTTGAAATGTTATTTGACGGAAATATTATCCAATATCAACTTCCTAATAAAAGAACAGATACTTTAGTTGCAAGACTAACACAATATAATAAAACTACTGAAATGCTTCTTAATCATTTAGGACTTTAAACAACTTTGCTAACATGATTTATTTTGTTAACTCTTATTACATTATCCACAAAACTTTCTATTTTAGATTCATGGCTTACAATAATTACTTGATTAATATTTAATTCATTTAAAACTAGTCTTATTCTATCTAATTGATCTTCAGAAAAACCATCTGTAGGTTCGTCTAGAATTAACAAATCTTTGGTTTTTATTGTAGAAATTAAATTATTTATAACTTGATTTAAAGCGAGTCTATAGGATAAAGCAGCTGATGTTTTTTCTCCGCCGGATAAATAATTGTAATCTATATCATAACCATTTTGTATTATTAAAGGAGAAAATTCATAATCAAGCTTTACAGTTAAATTTTCATCTTCTATCAATATATTAAACCATTTTTCAAATAAACTATTAAAGTCATGATAAACTTTCAACATTATCCTTCTTTCAATAGTATTCATTAGTTTTATAAAATGATTTTCTAACCAGTGATTGATCTGCTTTAAATAATTTAAATTATCTCTAATATCCAACTTAAATTTAACTTTTTTATCTATATCAGAGATTATAAATTTTAAACTCTTTAATTCTTGTTCAAAACCCGCTTTTAAAATTTCAATTTCCCTTTCTTTATTTTTTAATTTAACTAAATCTTCTTTAGTTTTTTCGTAAATTTTATTTAGATCTTTAAAATCTTCTAAACTTTTAGTTAAATCTTCTTTTTCTAATTTAAGATTATCTAAATCTTCTTTTAATTTTAATTTAATATTATTAATTTTATTTAAATTTTTTTCCCTATCTTTTAAATTTTCTAATTTCATATTAAATAATTCTAAATCTTGAAGTTGAAATTTTAATTTATCTAATTCGTTTTTTAAATCATTTAATTTTTTTTCTGCGTCTTTTTCTTCTTTTTGATATAAATTAAGATTTTTCGAGAATTCTTCTATTTTTTTATTTTCTTCTTCAATAACTTCTTTTATATGTTCTTTAGTAACTTTTTGTTTGCAAATAGGACAAATATCTAAATTAGTTATTTCTTTTTTTATTTTGTTTGAGTGTTCTATTTCTACTTTAAATCCATTTATTTTATTATTTAATTCTTTTAATGTATCTTCAATAAATTTAATCTCATTATTCTTATCTTTAATATCTTTATCAATAGATTTTAAATCAAAATCTTTATTTTCTATTTCTTTTTTAAATAATTTAACTTCTTTCTCTAAATCTAAAATTTCTTGATTATAATTATCTAATTGTTCTAATCTATTATCTGTATTAGTTCTATTTATATCATGTTTTCTTTTTAAAGAATTTAATTCAGAAATATTTTTTTCCAATTCTTTTATTTTATTATCTTTAACTGAAATTTCTTTTTTTATACTATTTAAATCTGGTAATAATTTGCTTATATTATCTTCAACAACATTAAATCCTTTTTCTTTTTCACGTTCATCTTTTTTTAAGTCTTCTAAATCAGAGGTAATACCTTCGAATTCTTTTATTTTCTCTTTTATTTTTGTAATAAATATCTTAGAATTTTCTTTTACTTTTTTATATTTATCTATATTAAAAACTCTACGTAAAGTATCCAATCTTAAATCTTTATCTTCAGTTAATATATGTTTCATTTCTTCTTGTGGCGTATAAACGGTATATCTATAAATCAAAGATTTACTTTTTGTTAAAAGTTCTTTAGGATAATTTAATAATTCTAGTATAATTTGTTTTAATTCTATTGGTGATAGTTCTTCTTTTTTTTCATTTATTATGATATAACCAGTATCTTGAGCTACTGTATCAGAAGTTCTTTTTAAATTTCTTTTAATAATAACATCTTTATTATCTACTTTAAAATGTAATTCTACGCTACCATTATTTTTCCCGTTTCTTAACAAAGAAGATCCGGAAAGAACACCTTTTGTTATACCAAATAATGCAAAATCTATCGCTAATAATATTGTACTCTTGCCACTACCTACATCTCCAGCTAATAAAGTTGAACCTTTTATAAACTTAATTTCTTCATTTAAATAACTTCTAATATTTTCCAGTTTAATTCTCTGAAGTTCCATTTTTCCAAAATTTTTTTAAGTTAAATACTTTAATTAGATCTTTTGTTAATCTGTCTTCGAAATCTATATTACGTTCACCGTCTTCTTTTTCTATATTTAAAGATTGAATTAAATCATAAGTTAATCCCTCTTCTTTATTTTCATCTAAATCTTTAATTTTTATTTGACCTAAATGTTCTTTAATAATTCTAGATTCTATTTCTTCTACGTTTCCAGTTTCTACTTTTATTTCTTCAAATTCCTTTGTTGTTAATTTATTTGTATTTTTTAAAACAAAATAGGCGTCTTTAAGTTTTGACATTATTTCTTTAAAGTTAATATCTGACGGTTTTCCAGAACTTAATACACCTGAAATTCTTAGAGTTACTAGCTTATCTTTAACATCTTTTTTACCTATTTGTTTTAAAATTTCTTTTTCAGCTTCTTCTGCTGTTTTATCGTTTACATCTATATTAAAGGAAATTATATCTATTAATTTTATTGGAATATTTTTTAAACTTATTTTTTCATCAATAAAATTTACAATGTAAAAATTTCCATGTTCTAATTTTTCTAATTCTAAAAAGCTATTCGGAAATAATGGACCAGGATAAGCTATTACTCTATAACCATCTCTTGCTCCGTTAAATACAAAATGTAAATGGCCGCCCGCATAATAATCAAAATTTTTTGGCAATTGATTAATAGACATACTTTCAATAGCTTCTAAATTTTCTGGTTTGTATTCATCTAAACTTCCATGAAACATAAATATCTTAAAACCCTTTTCTTCTTCTAAACTTTTTTTATCTAAAATATCATAATAAGATTTTTCTAAACTTCTTCTTTTTCCAAATAAGCCGGTAATTTTTGTATTAGTTTTATCTAAAGTAAAATCTAATTTTATTTTATTTTCATAGTACTTTATTTTAACTACATTTTCACACAATCCAGCTTTCTCTAGAACATCTAAAATTGTTTTTCCAGAAGGAGAAAAATCATGACTTCCTGGGATTATATAAACAGAAATATCATTACTTCTAAGTTTTTCTAATTCAGCAGCAGTTTCTTTTATTATGTCAATAGAAGGTAAGCTGGTATCAAATAAATCTCCTGCTATAAGTACAAAAGCTGTATTTTCTTTAATGCAAATATCAACAGCTTCTTTAAAAGCTTTTAAATTTAATTCTCTTAATTTTGGTTCTCTCCAGCTTCCTATATGACAGTCTGCTAAATGAGCAAATTTCATTTCTATATATAAAGGGTAAAAAGATTATTAAAGGTTTTTA
>CAYHUI010000002.1:0-60028 GCA_964360175.1 Candidatus Woesearchaeota archaeon | reverse complement strand
GAAAGAAGAGTTGTCGGGCAGCTTTTAGCAACAATGGATGGATTAAAATCTAGATGTAAAGTTGTAGTAATTGCTGCAACTAACAGACCTAATGCAATTGATCCTGCATTAAGAAGACCTGGAAGATTTGACAGGGAAGTTATTATTGGAGTTCCATCTAAAAAAGGCAGGTTGAATATTCTTAAAATTCATACAAGAAACATGCCATTGGACAAAGATGTTGATTTAATTAAAATAGCAAATGTTACTCACGGTTTTGTAGGAGCTGATTTGGAAGGTTTATGCAAGGAAGCTGCTATGAATGTTCTTAGAAAGATATTGCCTGAGTTAAAGCTTAAAAAAGATTTAGAGGTTATACCAGATGAAATACTGCAAAAATTAAGAGTAACCAATAATGATTTTAAAGAAGCTTTACGTTTAGTAAGACCAAGTGCAATGCGTGAAGTTCTTGTTGAAACTCCAAATGTTAAATGGGATCAGGTTGGGGGCTTGGAAGATTTAAAACAAGAATTAATTGAAGCTGTTGAATGGCCATTAAAGCATCCTGGTTCTTTTAAAAGATTAGGGATAAGAGCACCGAGAGGAATCTTATTGTACGGACCTCCTGGAACTGGAAAAACTTTATTAGCTAAGGCAGTTGCAACAGAATCAGAATCTAATTTTATTTTAGTTAAAGGCCCTGAATTACTATCAAAATGGGTAGGTGAAAGTGAAAGAGGGATAGCTAAAGTATTTGAAAGAGCAAGACAAACAGCTCCTACAATAATTTTCTTTGATGAGATAGATGCAATTGCTGCAAGAAGAGGTTATGATACATCTTCTGGAGTTACAGACAGGGTTGTTAATCAATTACTAACAGAGATAGACGGCTTGGAAGAATTGAATGATGTTGTTGTTATTGCTGCAACTAATAGGCCTGATTTGATTGATCCAGCTTTATTAAGACCTGGAAGATTTGACAGAATAATTTCAACAGTAATACCTGATAAAAAATCCAGATTAGAAATATTCAAAGTACATACAAAAGGAATGCCTCTCACAAAAGATGTTAATTTAACTAGATTAGTAGAAAGAACAGAAGGTTATGTTGGATCTGATATAGAAAGTTTATGCAGAGAGTCAGCAATACTAGCTTTACGGGAAAATATTAATGTAAAAGAAGTAAGTATGAAACATTTTGAAGCTGCATTAAAGAAAGTAAAGCCATCTGTTACAGAAGTTGACATTAAAAAATACAAGGCTGTTGAAGAAGAATATATAAAAGCAGCAAGGGGCGCTCCAATAAAAACACCTAGCTACTTTGGTTAAATTTTATATTATAATCCATCTTATTAATTTTTTTCATTTTAAATTTTAGTTAAGATTTTTATTTTTTCATTTATTAAAATTGTATGCTCTGCCTGGCTGACTAAATTTTTGCTTTTTTCTGGAAGTTGTGTGTATTGATGTAAAATATTTTCTCTTTCTAAGACTTTTAGAGCTATACTAACTTGAAATGGATTAAAATGTTTTAACAACCATCTTTTTGCAAAAGGTAATTCTTTATATTCTTGTTCGATAAAGATTAAAATTTTTCTTGTGTTATTATCGCGAACAGGTTTTTTATTTGTTAACTGATAGATTTCAGACGGTTTGCCTTCTGTTACTAAACCTACACCTTTGGTTGCAAATGGTTCTATTGCAATAACTTGATCTTTGATTAATTTAGTTTTATCATTATTATCATAATTTGGGATTGTTGGCTTGTCATGAATAATAAATTTATTTAATCCATGGCCGGATAAATTTTTTATAGGGGAAAAATTATAACTAGAAATAGTTTTTTGAATTATATTACCGATTTCATTTATGTTTATATTTTCTTTTAAAATTTCTAATGCGTTTTGCAAAGCTTTTTCTGCAGCTTCGATTAATTCTTTATTTTCATTGGTTAAATCTATTGTGATTGCAGTATCTCCAATGCAGCCATCAACATGAACTCCTACATCTACTTTAACTAAATCTTCTTTAAATATTATTGAATCATTTACTATAGCATTGTAATGAGCTGCCATTTCATTTAAAGAAATTTGAACTGGAAATGCAGGCTTGCCATTTAACTGAAATATTTTTTCTTCAATCTTTTCAGTAACTTCTAGTAAAGACTTGTCTTTTTTAACCAAAGTTTTTGCGTATTCCCTAACTTCAGCTGCGATTTTTCCAGCTTTCTCCCAGTTTTTTAATTCTTCTTCTTGCATGTAAATTTAAGAAATAGATTTATTTAAATTTGTTTTGAATTTTATGCATTATTGCGTTGTCGGGATTTAGAACCCCTTTATAGAGCCTGTTACATGAAGAGAGACACCTATTGAAGAATATATGAACAAAAAATTTCCAAATAAGTTAGAATAAATACCTAGATCCATTTACATTTATTTTCAACGCAATTACAATTTAAATTATAAGTTGTAGCATCATAACAAGTTCTATATTCGCATGTTGTTATAGCAGGTTCTTCATTTTTACTCTGACAAACCTGATTAGAACAACCGCCAATTACACAATCATTATCATTATTACAACTGCCTTCTGTAGACCAACCACAAAATTCTTCTTTTTCTATTTTATAGCTAGAACATCCACTAATAAAAACAATTAATAAAGTTAATAAAATAAAAATATATTTATTTTTCATATTATAATAAAAAGAATCTTTTATAAAAATCTTTTTAATTTACTTTGTTCTTTATCTTCCAACAAATCATTTTCAGTATAGCCTAAAGCGGAAAAAATTCTGCTGACACTTGGAATAACTTGATTATTTATATAATAATTAGCATCATATTCATCTTTATTGCAGTCTTCAGGTAATTTTACTTTATCTCTAATCATTCCTTTACCTTCTGTGACTATATATTGAACTACAACTCCAGGACTAACAAACATGCCTTTTTCTACCATTTTCTTAGCAATAATAACATGGGGCCCAACTAAATCATAACTTTCAATGCTTTTTCTTAATTGGGTTTGTATTATCATTTTATCTAATCTAATTTTTTTAGCTTTAATTTTTTCTATGATCTCTTTAACATAATCAAAAGCTTTTTCTTTTGAATTTTCCCTTAAAATTATTTCGATAACATTTCTTTGAACTTCTCTAGCAATGTAACTCCAATCTCTCCGTACAGTTTCAAAACCAATTACTTTAATATCGCCTTTCTCAGAAATCAAAGCGTATTTCTTTTTTGCTCCTCTTTCTTCTCCTTTTTTCATGACAAAAATTCCTCTCTTGTAAAAATCTTCTAATTCAAGCTCCATCAAGCTCGGTAAATCTCTATTGATAGAATCTAAAAAATCAAAAACATCTTTTTTAGTTTTATTACCTAATGTAAAAGCGACAGCATCTGTATCAGAATATACAACATCAAAACCAAATTTATTTGTTTTATCAATAACATCTTTCACATATTCTCTACCATAAGCAGTTATTGATTCTGCACATTCTCTGGAATACCATCTTGCTCCAAAAAAAGCATAATAACCATACATAGCATTTGCAGTAGTTTTTAAAGCATAAGATCTTGCTTCTAAAATTGGATTTTTTTCAGCTTCGTTTTTAATTAACTCTTTTATTCTTATCCTTCTTAAAATTACATCTCTTACAACATTTGGGATAAAACCTTCCTTTTTATAACTAAAATAATATCTGATTTTTTTACCTGATTCTAAAGTAATTTCAGGAGTTGCATTTGATTCTTTTCTATCATCAGTTAAATTAGATGGATCAATATTATGAGCGCTGATTATGCTTGGGTATAAACTTCTATAATCCATAACAACTACATTTTCATATAATCCTGGTTTTGGTTCAAATACAAAAGCTCCTTGGTAAGTATGCAATCTTCTTACAGATATTTCAGCTTGTGTAGGTTTATTAGGATAAATTTCATTAAATTCTGGAGCTCGCCTCATTAAATAATTTTCAACTAATCTGCCATAAGTCATCCTACTAATATCATAGATAGGTTGACCTATTAATTTAACTAACTCATTAATATTAGGTAATAATTTTTCACATAACTTTAAAGTTAATTCAGCATCTTTTAGATTATATTCACAATATTCTGCAATTTTATCAGTTTGATCGTTCATAATCACATTAATAGTGGCTAAATCAGTTTCAATTTTCTTTTCTCCGAGTAATTCTTTTGCAACTTCTCCTAAATCATAAGATTCTAATCTTAAACCAGAACTCATTATATTCCTAATAAATTTAAAAATATCAATATGAGTTAAACCTTCTATTTTTGCAGTAGTATTATTTCCTCTTTTATTAACTTTTAAGCTTCCTGTGTTGAGATTTAATTTTGTATTGTATTTTTTTGCTCTTGTATAAATATAAGGAAAATCAAAACCGTCTGAAAAATATCCAGTAATATAATCAGGATCATATTTTTTAACTGTATCTAAAAATTTATCTATTAAATCTTCTTCGTCATCTACAAATTCAATGTAATCTTTTGCGTTTGGAAATTTTTTCCATGTTATAACTTTTTTAAAACCGTCACTTCCTGCAAAAGCTACCATAATAATTGGATCTTTAATATCTACTGGGTATCTTTTCTCTTCGGTATAAGCTTCAATATCAAAAGCTAGAACTTTTGGGTGAAAAGTTTCATCACCTTGTTCTATCTTATTTATTTTTATTGTAAAATCTACCCCTTGTTTAGTATTTTCCGCAAGTTCTCCTTCTATATTGCATATCTGTAATGGAATTAATTTTTTATCTATTAAATATCTCTTATAAAATGAAATATCAGATTCTTTTACATCTTCTATTCCATTTAATTCTTTTACGATATATCTCATTTCTATAACACTACTCGGGTGATTTACGATGATTTTAAGAGCATCTACTAGTTTAGCTAAGAAATTTTTTTTCTCTAAAATTACATCTTTAACGTAAATTTCCTTTTCTTCCTTTTCGAATTTTAATTTTTTAATTCTTTCAATAATTTTATTTGGATTAATATTTTTATTTAATACAGCATAAAAATACGGATCAAAGTTGTCATCTATTGCAATTATTTTTTTATTGTCTTTTGTTTTTCCAAATATTTCAATAACCGCTTTTCCTTCGTTATTAGTTTCATAACTGAATTCTAACGGAAAGAATTGAATTTTTAGTGTCATAAATTTGATTATAGGTAAGAGAATTTATAAATGTTTTTAGTATATAAAATAAGATACTAAGATAAATAATAAAATTAAAACTTGAATTCCATCAAAAATTAAATGTGGGAGCGAAAACTTAAAATATTTTTTACAAAAATATTTATAGTAACCTTCTAATTTCAATTTTTTGAATTTATATCTCTTTTTAATAAACTGATATTCCCAATGAGTTATAGGACACTTTTTAATTGAAAATGCTCTTACTCCAAGAATAGAAATTACTGAATAAAAATTAAATTTGATCCATAAAGGGAAATTACTTAATACTCCAGTTATAGAAAATAAAGCTGTTGGGAGATAATAAAATATCATAGATATATGAAATCCTCTTACAAATTTGATAAGCATTCTATCTTTAAATTTTGTTTTATTTAAATTATAATTCATAAATGTTCTTTTTATTTTGTTCATTTTTATATATCTAATAAAAACGATAAAATTTAAAAAAGTTTTGTTTAGTAATATTTAAATATTAAGCAAATAAATTTTACATTATGAAAAAATTAAACATGATATTTAGAAGGATTAAACCTTATAAAAAAGGTTATTTAAAAGTTTCTGACGGACATAAATTATATTACGAATTATGTGGTAATGCAAAAGGCAAACCGGTTTTAGTTTTGCATGGCGGTCCTGGGGCAGGTATTAATGCGAAAATGAGATGTTATTTTAATCCTAAAGTTTGGAATATAATTCTTTTCGATCAACGAGGTGCTGGTAAATCTAAACCCTTTGCAAGTACTAAAGCGAACACAACTCAAAAATTAGTTCAAGATATAGATATATTATTAAAAGTTCTAAAAATTAAGAAAGTATTTTTATTCGGTGGTTCTTGGGGTTCGACATTAGCATTAGTATATGCTATTAGAAATCCTGAAAAAATTGCAGGAATGTTATTAAGGGGAATTTTTTTAGCTAGTAAAGAAGAAATTGATTATTTTTACAAAGGGGGAGTAAAAAATCATTTTCCTGATGCATGGGAAAGATTTGTTAAAATAGTTCCTAAAAAATATCAAAATAATATAATCAATTACTATTTTAAACAAATGAATTCTGAAAATAATAAAATAAAGAATAAATTTACTTACGAGTGGGCTTATTATGAAATGTCTTTGCTTAAGATAAAGTCTGATAAAAAACAAATTGAAAAAATGATGAAAGAGTATAATTATAAATCTTTGTCAATGTTAGAAGCATATTACATGAGGAATAATTGCTTTTTACCAAATAATTACATCTTAAATAATATTAATAAAATAGCTAAAATCCCAGTTTCAATAGTTCATGGAAGATATGATATAGTATGTCCTGTTATTAATGCATTTAAATTACATAAAAAATTAAAAAATTCAGTTTTAAATGTAGTTTTGGCAGGACATGCTGCTTCAGAACCAGAAATTATAGATAAATTAGTAAGTGAAATGCAGAGATTTTCTAAGTTGAAATATTAATCTTTAGCATTCTCAAAATTTTCATTAACTTTATCCCAATTTATTACTTTAAAAAAAGTTTCAACGTATTCATTTCTTTTGTTTTGGTATTTCAAATAATAAGCATGCTCCCAAACATCAATTCCTAAAACTGGTACTTTGCCATCGCTTAACGGAGAATCTTGATTTGACGTGCTTGTTATTTCTAACTCTCCATTATTTACAACAAGCCATGCCCAACCACTTCCAAACCTTGTCATTGCAGCTTCGCTGAAAAGTTTTTTAAAGTTTTCAAAATTGCCGAACTTAGAGTTAATAGCATTTAAAATCTTTCCACTACACTCAACATCCTTTTTTAACATAGGCCACCAAAAAGAATGATTAAAATGACCTCCACCATGATTTCTTACTGCAGTTCTAATATCTTCTGGTATATTATTTAAATTTTTTAACAATTCTTCAACTTCTTTATTTTGTAGTTCAGCATGATTTTGCAAAGCTGCATTTAACTTGTCAACATAAGTTTGATGATGTTTTGTATGATGAATTCTCATAGTCTCTGTATCAAAATAAGGCTCTAATGCATTATAATCATATGGTAAGTTTGGTAATTCGTGTTTCATTTTTATCAACCTCCTCTTTATTATAAGAAGTTAAAGTTTTTATATTTTATTGTTTTATTTCTAAAAATGATTAAATCAATATAAAATTAAACATCTTCAATCCCTTTTTGAGTAACCATAAAAGTACATTCGCCATCTGGTAGATTGGGAGAATCAACTAATTTAGCCACTCTTGTTCCTTTTTTCCCACGTCTTAAATAAAGCCGAAGTGTTGAGGCGTGTGCAACTATATGGCCCCCGATAGCTTCTGTCGGATCACCAAAAAATACATCTGGTCTTGCCATAACTTGATTTGTTACATAAACCGCAATATTATAATTTTGTGCTAATCTAAGTAAAGTATGTATATGTTTGTTTAATTTTTGTTGTCTATCTGCTAATTGGCCTCTGCCAAGGAATTCACTTCTAAAATGACTCATTAAAGAATCTACAATCACTAATTTAACAGGTAAATTTTCTTTTTTAATCAAATCTTCTATTTTTTCTGCTAATAACATTTGATGATCACTGTTAAAAGCTCTTATTGCTCTTAAATTTTTCAGAATTTTTTTATGATCTAGATTCATCGATTCTGCAATTTGTTTAATACGTTCTGGTCTTAATGTGCCTTCAGTATCTATCCAAACAGCAATACCATTTGCACCGCCTTGTTCTACAGGTAATTGCACATTAACAGCTAATTGATGTGCTAATGCCGTCTTACCGCTGCCATATTGGCCGTAGCACTCTGTAACAGCACTACTTTCAAAACCACCGCCAATTAAACTATCAAAAGCTTTACTTCCAGTAGTGATCCTAATTATTTTTTCTCTATTTTTTAATAATTGCTCGCCTGATTCAAAACTGATATCTAACCTATTTCTAGCAACATTAATCAATTTTTTAGCAGTAGCCTCTGTAACACCTGCAACTTCTATCATGTCTGCAGGACTTGCAATTGCAATACTCATTAAATCAGTAAAACCAGCTTCTCTTAATTTTTCTGCTGTAGCTGCTCCAACTCCAGGTAAATCCTCAATTGTAAATTCTTTTTTTTGTTCTTCTTTTAGCTCTTTAGTTTTTTCCACATCTTTAGTCATTTTAATTCCTCTCCTTTTTGAGATTCTGTTAATAATAATTCTTCTTGTGCTTTATTTAATAAAACCAAAACTTTAGAAATATCATTTTTTCTTAAGTTTAAAACATCTGATCTCCATACTTCTTCATCTTTTTTCTTCCAGGTTCTGCTCAAGCTAACTGTCTTAAAACCGATTGTATTTCCATCAAATTCTCTTTCATTTTGCCATATAGCAACTTCTAGATTTCCAGCTCTCCATTTTTTTATAGGTCTATTTGCCATATCAAATACCTCCTTAAATTCCTATTCGGATTTTTTTTCAGATTAATAAAACCAGCCCTTTATTTTTCGTAGTTTTTTTAACTTAATTGTATAACTATAATAAAACTTTATAAATCTTACGTGTATATTGTCGTGTTGTCGCGTTGATAAAGAAAAGATTTAAATATTTTTCTTATTTAAATTATTTTATGGCAGTTTTACAAGTTATAGAAGGTTCTCCTAAACAAAATTATAAAACTTTAATTGAAAGAATAAATAGTCCAGAGGGAAAAGGAATAGTATATGTTATGGCTGTTGTTGGGGGTAAAATTAAAGATGGACATTCTTGGTGTGAAGGTTGCAATCTTACTCTTCCAACATATAGAGAATTTGTTAGAGATTATAAAGATGGTAAATATATAGAATTTTATTTAGTATCAGTAGGTTCAAGAAAAAAGTGGGAAGAAGATTTACAAGGAGAAGATAATCCTTTTAGGGGAAAATCACTTAGTATACAGAGATTACCAACTTATATTGTTGTGGGAGATGATTTAAGTAATATTTTGATGGTGATGTGGAACCAGAAATCCCCAGTTTAATAAAATTCTTAGAAAAAGCAGTTAAGATCCCAATAGAAAAATAATTTAGTATATTAATTTATTTTATTCTCCGATTATTTTAACCATCACTCTTTTTTTGCGCTGGCCGTCAAATTCTGCATAGTAAATTTGCTCCCATGGTCCAAAATCTAATTCATTATTTGTTATTGCTATAACAACTTCTCTGCCCATAATTGTCCTCATTAAATGAGCGTAAGCATTGTCTTCGCCTGTTAAGTTATGTTGATAATTTTTATCCATTGGAACTAAATCTTTTAACCATTTTTGAAAATCATTTATTAAACCTTGCTCAGCATCGTTTATATAGATACTAGATGTAATGTGCATTGCATTTACCAAACATAAACCTTCTTTTATTTTTGATTTTTTAACTATCTCTATAATTTTTTCAGTTATATTAATAAATTCTATTTTTTGTTTAGTGTTAAACCATAAATGTTCTGTATAAGATTTCATTTTGTATTTAAATTAATTGAATAATTCTAGATACGACTATAATAACTAATAGTATAAAAAATATTTGTTCTAACAAACCTCCGGTTCTTATAAAACCTTTCGTCTCTAATTTGCTAACAGGGTATAAAAAATTAATGCCTTGCAATGTTAAACCGTCTAAAATTAAATGCGATAAAAAACCTAGTAAAAAAGGTATATATAAATTTTTAAAGATAATCCAAATTACTATTGTTAGAGGTATTAAAAAAACTAAACTGTGTATTATCCCCCTATGCCCAAAAATAAAATTTATTAATCTTGAGATTATCCCAAATTTTCTTCCAATTTTGCTTTTATATTGATCTATGTCTGGAAATGCAGCTGAAAATAAAATTATTATAAAGAATAAAATTTTATTTATGTTAAATTTGTTAAAGGTAAATAACGCTATTAATAGTGCAAACGTTAAATGTGTTCTGAATAACATATTATTAATTTAATTAATATATTTAAAAATTTTCTTATAACCTTTTTGTAAATCTTACGAAATTTTAACCAAAAGATTTATAAATGTACATGTATGTGTATGTGTATGACAACTAAAACTATTACTATAATGAAAGATGCTTATGAAATTTTAAAAAGACATAAGATGGATGGAGAAAGTTTTTCTGATGTTATTAGAAGGGAGATTATAAAAGAAAAAAAATTAAGTAATTTTGCTGGAGCTTGGAGTCATTTAAGTAATAAAAGTATCGATGATATGAAGAACGATATTAAAAAAATGAGAGAAAAATTTACTAAAGAAATTACAGAAAGATCAAAAAATATTAGTGGAAAAGAAAAATGAGGCTTTTAGATACAACTTTTTTAATTGATTTTTTGAATAATGATTTAGGAGCTATTAATAAAGCTAAAGATATAGAAAATGAAAAGATTTTTACTACAGAAATAAATATATTTGAAGTTTTATTTGGAATTTATAAAAGAAAAGATATAGATCTAAATAAAGAAATATTAATATTTAATGATTTTATAAATATTTTAAATGTACTCCCTTTAGCTGGAGAATCAACTTTTAAATCAGCAAAAATGGCTGTTGAATTAGAAAAAAAGGGAAGTAAAATTCAAACAACTGATTGTTTAACAGCTGGAATTGCTTTAGCTAATGGTATTAATACAATAGTTACAAGAAATAAACAGCATTTTGAAAGGATAAAAGGTATTAAAGTTGAGGGATATTAATTTTATTCTAAATCATAATTATTTTTATTGTTATTCTCTAATCTATTCATTTTATTTTTAAACTCTAAAATTTCTTTTTCTTTTGATAGATTTAACCAATAATGCCATTCTCCTGTTTTCTTTCTTTTGATTATCCAACCTTTATTTTCTAGCTCTTTTTTTGCTTTTTCTATAGATTTTTTACCTTTCTTACTTCTTATTAAAATATCTGGCATGCCTTTTATTAAATTTCTTTCTTCAGTATGCTGACCTGTATCTAAACCACCCCATTTCCCCATTCTATCTAATTTCTTGATAATATGATATATAGCTAAATCTTTTAGTTCCATTAATTTGTAAATGTAAATTACTATATAAATTTTTACTTTCTTAAAGATATAACATTGTATACTTGCGAAAGTTTTATATATTAGTTATTAGTGTAGTTAGTGTAGGAAATGTTATAAATGATATGGTAGAAAAATCAATATTTTTAAAATACGTTGGAGATACACCTAAAACAAGGATATTAGACTTTTTCTTAAGTGGAAGTATGTTTGACTATAGTTTATCAGATATAGCTAGAAAAGCTGGAGTGAGCTGGAGAACATTATATAAAATATTCCCAGAATTTATAAAAAATGGTATAATAAAATATACAAGAACAATGGGTAAATCTAAGTTGTATAAATTAAATAGAGGAAATCCTATAGTAGAAAAGTTTATGGAATTAGATGAATTTTTAGTAGCTCAAGAAAGAGGTAAGATAGCTAATAAATTAAAAGTAAAAGTTTAGTCGCCTACTTTTATCAAAGTTTTTTTCTTATGCAATTTAGAAGGTTTGACTGCTTGTTTCCATAAATAATTAATTTATTCTAAATCTTTAAAAAGTTCTTCTGCTACTTCAACAGCATTTACTTCTTTGACATCATTTGCAATTAACTCTAATCTATCGAACATCGTATTTTTAACAACCCTGCCAGAAATAGCAATTTGTTTACCTAAAATTTCTTTTTTTATATTTTCAAAATCAGCTAAATTTTCTTTTAAATCTAGAACTTTTTTTCTATCCAGACCTAATAATTTTTCTACTAGATCTCTAAAGAAAACAATCCTTATATTAGAAGTTCCGTCATCAAAAAAAATGTTTAAAACAGGAGCGAAACTTTCATTAACTTTTCCATGTTCCTTACAGATATAGTCTGTTTCTTCTAACAAAGTTCTTTTACCACATTCTGGACAAACTGTATAAAAATTTGGTTCGAACATTTGTACAACACTACCTAAAATTTCTACATTTTCATTTTCTTTTAATTCTTCAATAGTTTTTCTATTAAGCCTCCTTTGAGTTTGTGTTGATACTTCTTTAATAATTTCTCCTGCTGGATTTATTGATAATTGAGATTTATTTCCCATATGTAATTCTAAGAAACCATTGTTATCTCTGGAATATGCATTTTTAATTTTGATTATATCATTTTCTTTAACACTATTATTTTCTATTTCTTTGATTAAATTGATATCCCATAGAACAACTTTTATAGTCCCAGTTTCATCTCCTATCAAAAGAGAGGCAAGTTTTCCTTCTCTTTTACTGGTTTTAAATTCTTTAACTCCATTTATACTTAAAACTTTACCTGTAATATTAACAGAATTCATTCCAGGAATTAAGTTTTTAATTTTTAATTTTCTTAATTCTAAATCTTCAAATAATTTAACACTATATTCGTTAGCTACTATATGTGCAGCTCCGTCTCTACTTATTAAGTCTTGGAGTTGTTTAATTCTCTTATTAATCTTATCTTCTACTTCTTCTCTACTTACTCCTTTTTCTTTTATTATCCTTTCAATAATCTCTTCATAACTTATTTTTAACATTTTATATTAATTGATTAAAGTTTATTCCGAATTTGATAATTATGTTTTCTTCTGAAAATATGGTTTTTCTATTTGTGGTTACATCAAACATAAAAAGGTTTCCTTTTTGTTTTATTTTCCAATTTATACTTTTAGAATCAGACTTCCAACATGTTAAATCATTATTGCATTTATTGATTAATTCTTTAACGTCTTTACTTATATCTAAATGATCTGTAAAATTATAATCTATTTTAGTTATAAAATTAGGCATATTAGAATAATCTATTTCTTGTTGTTTGATTTTAAAATCTTCTTTTGCATTTCCAGTAATTTTTAATTCATTAGTTTCTTCTAGTTCTAAATTATAATTATTTAAAGTTAAATCATTTTTATTAATTTTATTATATTCTTCTAAGTAGATATCTAAATTTTTACTAAATAATTCAATAAAAGATTTTTTTAAAGTTTCTTCATCAGGATAACATTCTTTCCTATCAGATTTCCATAAAATATAATTTTCTTCTATACCACAATTGCTGGAAATTCCTTTTAATGTTATTTCTTCAGTAGTTTTATAAGCTGAATATTTTGCACTTTGATCTAAATAAAATAAAGTTTTTTCTGCATCTTGAAAAACATTTATAACATCAGTTTGAATTTTACCGATAGTTACTTCATTAGATTTTTTTTCTGAATTCAAAAAAATAACAGCTGTATAACCCATCAAAATTACAAACATTAAAACTAATGTTGTTGTGAAAAATCCTTTTTTATTCATTTTATACGGCCCCAGCTTCTTTTAATGCTTCTTGGATTTCAGTTATTTCTACACCTTCTTGTACAAACATAGAAACTTTAATTAATTCTTTGTTGTAATTTGGAATAAAAGTTTCAACTTTTACTTCTGTTATACCTAATCTTGGTTGGAAGTTTTCTCTATTAAATTCGTATATTAAACCATCATCTTTCCATAAGGAAATATACCAATAATTGTTATTTAGATTAAATAATTCTTTAGTTTTTTTATCTAAAATTTCATAATTATTTTTTTGTATAGATAAAATGATTAAATCTGCGATATTAATAGTTTTATTTTTTTTATCAATTTCAACTTCAACTGGTGTTCTTAAATAATTTATTAATATCAAATTACCTTCGTTATTTTCTTGAGCATTAATTACTTGTTTTTCTATACCAGGTTTAGCTACTTCAAAAGCTAATAAAAACCAAAAGATCAATATAACAATAAACAATACTATTAAAGCAAATACATTTAATATTATTTCAGATTGACTTTTTTTATTCATTTTTTATAGCTAAACTTATATTTAGTAAAGCTGGTTTAATCTCATTATTTTCTTCTAATAAAATATATTTTTCATCAAAATAACAATCAAATCTTTTTCTTTTAACATTACAAAATTTTAAAAAATCAGATATGTCTTCATTGATATTAATTGTTTTGATAGAAGTTCCGTTAATTTCTTTAAGATCTATTATAAAACCTGTATTTTCTTTATTGATTAAACATCTTTCTATTATATTTTTATCAAATTTATCTAAATCTATTATCCCGGGGTATTTTCTTATTTCATTTTGGTATAAAAAACAATTGGGTGAATAAATTAATCTTGTAGTTAATAAATGACTTTCAAGTTCATTGGTCTTAATTTCTCTATTTAAATGTACGTCTACTACAACAGCTATAAAAATAACTACAATAACAAGTAAAACTATATTTGCAAACATACGAACAATTTCTGAACCTATACCTAACTGTCCTTTTTTCACATATTAGAATTTGTAAATAATCTATATAAATATTATCATTAAGCTATTAATTCAGTACATTCTTTTTCAACGCCTTCGCCAGAAACTAATAAAAAACCTGGAAGGTATTCTGGTTTAACTCCGGTATCAGTAGCAATCTCACCAATTCCTGCTATAGTGCCTACAACTGCTCCGATTTTAGCTCCTAAAACTGCTCCACTAATTGCACCAGGAAGCCCTCCCAATAAACCAAAAGTTCCCCCTGTAATTGAAAATGCTATTGTTACCCCACCTGCTGTTGCAGTCGACCATCCAATTTTTTCTCCCCAGGTATTATATTTAAGAGCGTAAAATAAAGCATATAAATTTTTACTGGTGTCAATACTAGCTACTTGTTCTCCAGTAAATTTAAATTCTGGATCATTAGAAATGAAATGTGCTACTGTTTTTCCATTTATTATTTTTTCAGTATTAAGATATTCTCGAATTTCAATTTTTGGATGTTTTTCCTTGACCTCTTCTGAGAATTCTATGTTGGAACAAATAAAACAAAAAACATCTTTACCTGGATGAAAATCTAACTCTGATAAAAAATCTATTTGTCCTATATGAAATTGTTTAGCGCATAATGCAAATTCTTCTGCTATTGTTTTTTTAATTTCATCTAAATTTTTAGTTTTTATTTCTATTTTATTAGTATTGCATTTTATATCTACAGGTGAAGATATTAATCCTAATTTAGATCTCGCTTTAAAGATAATACTATCTGCACAAGCTTCCCTATCTACAGCAGAAGTAGTAGTTTTAAATATATTAGACTGAGCTACTCCGAGAAAAACAACAACAAGTAAAAATAATATTAAAACAACAGTAGTTTCTACATGAAGTCCTTTTTTATTTAACAAGATTTGTCACCCTGTTTATTATTAACCAAACACCAATGATAAATAAAATGATTAAGATGAGTATTGCTAAAAATCTTACACCTTCTGAAATGGCTTTTTTATTCATTTTTATCGAATATTATTAATTTATTATTTTCTTTTTTAAATTTGATTTTTTCTGGATTTGATAAAATTATATCAGAATCCCTCTCTAAAAATTCATCATCAAAACATTTTTCATTTACATCATAAATTAAATCACCTTCTAATTGGATAAAAACATTGCATTTTTCCGTTTTTATGTTAAACCCTTCTAAATAATTTCCTTTTAGATCATAATTAATTTTTATATCTCCAGGACTGGAAATTATTGCGTCTTCTAAAAAAGATAAATCTAAAGCTAAAACCTTTTGTCTGAATAATTCATCATCAGCTGAATTTCTAACAAATATAAATAAACTAATCATTGCGAACATTACAACAAGCAAATAAAAAGTCCAAATTATTTGTTTATCTTCCATTTTATTTTTAAATTAAAATTTGAATAGTATTATCTATTCTACTTATTTCTAATTTATTAAGTTCATTTATATAAACTTGTTCTTCAAATCCATTTATTTTTTGAGCACCGTTAATCTCTTCTATACCTTCGAATGATTCGCAGTATTTAGCTTTTTCGCAATCGCTTTGGCCTATTTTTGCACCTATATAACACATACATAAACAACTTTTCTGGAAACATTTATCTGGTTTTGAAACAAAAGATTCTTTTTTTGAACTAAATGCAATTAAAGCACAATTATTTCTAATATCAACAAGTTCTTCTTTAACAGCTTTTTGAGGCTCTAAATTTTGGATAATATTAACTATATTATTATAATAATCTAAATTATCATCACAGACTGCTTGGCCTTTTATTAAAAAACCCAGAAATGTGTTTGATATATTGTAGAAAACGAATAAACCCACTACAGTAAAAAGAACTCCTATCATAAATGCTAAACTTAATCTAACTGCAGCTTTTTTATTCATTTTAACCAATTTTAGTACTTTTAGATATATTAATTACAGACTTTATTATTCCACTAAAACCTTTTGATATATCACCACCTTGTGTAAGAAATATAACTAACACGATGACAAAAACTAATATTGCTAAGAGGATTATAATTATTGTTTCAGTAGGCATACCTTGGCCGTTTTTAAATATCATTTTAGATTATAAGAAATAAAAATTAAGAAACACAACTTCCTATAGCCGGACATTGTGAATTGATTACATTACCATTACAAGTTTCGTCTGGTCTATCAACTTTTTTATCTCCGTCTGTATCTAGATCGAAATTAGAATTCTCATCAAGATTACACCATTTATTTTTCCATAATTCACTCTCTGTAGATTCATATTGATTGCACCAAGAATCACATTGAAGTTTAGCTTGTGAAACGCTAACTAATTGGGATCCATATAATCTGCTGATAAGACTTCCTAAGTTAGCAAAACCACCTGTAAAGAAAACTGCAACTACTACTAAGACTAATATTACTAAAATTGTGATTACTATAACATTTAAAGAAAGTCCCTGGCCTCTTTTTTTATTGAACATATTAATTCCTCTTTTTAAATTTTAATTATTTATTACTATTTAAGGTTTTTGGTAGCTTTAGATTACTCAACTAAATTTAAACAAATCTTGTTGTCTTTTTTTTCCAATTTTAAAGTATCTCCATTAACATATTTTTTTTGAATTTCATTATCATTATAACAATAGCTTCCTAATTCTGTAATGCTGTAAGCTAAATTAAAACTGCTTAATTCAAGATAATAAACTCCAATAAAACCACTGTTTTTATGTAACAATGTATAATCGTTTGGTAAATTCAGTATAAATTCCCCGCAAATGTTATTATTTTTGCAGGTGTTGATAAAACCTTTAAGTCTGTTTAATTCATTTTTTACATCGTCTTTATTGCTTGGAAAACAAAAATTTAAGCTGTTTAAATAATTTTTAGCCTCTGTTTTAGTAGTGCTTGTAATACCACCTGTTAAAAAAAATTCTGTTGCAAAGCAGATATTTCCATTAACATCTTTAAACAAAACAGGAGCTCCTTCTATAAAATATAAATAATTTCCTGGTTCTGGTCTAGCTTGTCTTTGTATGTAAATCCTTCTTGGATCATCAAATTTTATAAACACTGGACTTTTTTCGATAACAGTTTTATAATCACCGTTTTCTTTTTTAGCTGTCATAAAACAATTTAAAACACCTTTAAAAGTAGATTGATCTAGTTGTTTTTCTTCTTTATTTTCAAACCATAATATTGTGTTTAAACCAGAACCTTGAATTTTTATAACATCATTTGATCTCAATCTGGGAAATTCCTCAAATCCTGTTAAAGTTTTTTTAGTACATGTACAAGTATTATCTTTACTTTCTATACAATTGTTATAAATATTAGTTATATTTTCAAATGCAGCTAATGCAGTTTCTTCTGTTAATTCTGAATAGTCTATTGCTGGGGTTATAATATCAAATTTTACTAATATTCCATAAGCTAAACTTTTAGCAGGTGTAAAAAATATTATTACAAAAAGTACAACTACTACCATAAGAACAGCGTATAAAATCTGATTAAATTCTACCATTTTAATTTCCAAACCTTACAATGTTTTTAAAAGTTTCAATGAGTTGATTTAATTTATCCCTAAATAGATAGATTATCAATATTAGGATTATTAGAATAACAATACCTATGATAAATTTACCAAGTTCATCCCAAACTAAGCCTCTTTTTTCCATTACTAAAAAATTTGATTATTAACTATATAAATATTTTTAAAATTCAGTTGCTGTTAGTATAGTAGCAGCTAGTGCATTAAATATCAAGATTACAATTAAAGAGACGATTATATAAATAAAAATACTTCTAATCATATTTCTAGCTAAGCTATCTTCTTCACCTAATCTATCAACACCGTTCTCAATAGAATTGGATAATTTGGTTAATATAAAAACAATTTCTACTACATATATACCTACTACTAATTGAAAAAAATAACTCGGAATAACATCTTTTATATTAAAAATAGATGCGATATCTCCTAAATTTCCAAGACTTTCTGCACCTTCTCCTTCAGCAGATACTTTTGCTAGCATATCTCCTAGTTTTCCAATTATATTTACAATCATAGAAGCAATTCCTACCACAATACCTGCGATTACAGGTGCTAAAAAACTTATCTGGGCTTTCATACTGGCAACAATATCAGCCAATAAGTCTCTTAATCTTTCATTCACTTCATGAATTCTTTTAATATAATTAGAAATACTAGTTAAAGATCTTGCAACTATCTGCGGCCCTTTCATAGAACTTTCAACTAGAACTTTCATAGAACTTTCAATTAAGCTGCTTGGGTAATAGAGGATAGCTCCATTTTTCTTATTAAAAACAGCTTCTTTTATGTTCATACCTAAATTCCTTATATTACTTGAAACTATGCTGAAAAAATTTCCAGATGGAGTACCATGCATGGTAATTGCTACTTTTTCAAATGCAATTTCTGCTGGGATTCCATCACCTATTCTATTTCCTAATTGGAATAAACTGCTGGCGAATTCTGTTTCCAAATCTTTAGTTTCTTTTCTTTGTTTCATTAGCCCCCTAGTTTTTAATTTATAATAAGTTCCTATTCCAAATGCTAATCCTAATGGTATAAATAAACTAAATATCAAAGCTCCAACCCCATAAGGTCCGCTTTTATCTTTATAATCTAAAAATTTCCCGAAAGTCCCAAATTCGATGTCAAATCCAGGATCTGTAATATATAATATTAAAGGCATTAAACCTATTATAATAAATATAGATGCGATAAAAAAAGCAGCAAAAAATGGATTTCCTCTGTCTTCTAAGTCTATTTCACTTTCTCCATAACCAGTTGGTCTTTTTATCAAAATATTATTTCCTAGAGTAATAACTAAAATAGGTAATAAAATATTGTATAAAATTGCCAAATGCCACCATTTAATCAAACCCCCTAAAAAGCTTCCCATTAATGGAAATATAACTAAACCCAATATAGGCAAAACAATACCTAGCATATGCAACATGGTAATTGGATTGTTTAATTCATGGGCATAATGCAACATTCTTTCGTAAATGCCTTCTAAAATAACTTCTAATGATTTATCAAGTAATTCAACTCTTCTTGTTTCATTAGGCTCGTATAAACTACTCTCAATTAGATGAAAAGAATTTATAAATTCTAAATTCCAATCCCTCCAAGACACGAGATAATTATCTAAACTTTCTTTTAATGTAGAATATTTTCCAGTTTCAATATCCCAAAATATTTTTCTTAAATCTAAAGATAAAGGTTCTTTGATATGATGCGCAGAAAATTTAATTGCATTTTCTAGATTAGAAGTATGTCTCATAAACATTACAATATATAGAATACATAAAACCATTTGATTGCTTGCTTTCAATCTCCATCTAGTTGCTATGTAATTTGGAATATTTGTCAACGGTTTTACTATAATTAAACCACCTAATATCAACAATAAAGGCAATATTATCATTGGATTTCCTAAGAAAAATGAAGCTGCTCCTATAATCAAGCCTATTAAGACTAAAAATATAGCTATTAATGTAGCAAAACTAGCTGCTCCTATTGGGGTTACGTTTAAATGAGCTATTTCTATATTTTTTTGAAGTTCATCAAATTTCTTTCCAGGATTTACTCTTAAAATTTTTTCAGCAGCATTGCAAAATTGTTCATAAGAACTTACATTTTGAGTTAGAGCTTCTTCTCTGAATTTTTCATATTCCCTCGTAAATGCTTGATCTGGGATAAATTCGCTAACAAGCTTTTTAGATGTATTACTCTCTAATTTAGATTTATATTTTTTTAAAATATCTTTTATCTCTGGATCATTAATCTCCATAATACACCTCTTTTTTATATTAATTTTAAATATTGTTTTTATTAAAGTTTTCTATTAAATAAAAATCGAAAGATTTATATATAAATTTTTTTCTTAAAAGGAGTAACATAATATAATTATTAAAAATGGAAATATCTTATATGATTCTACAAAATGATTCAAGGTATAGACTATATATGGTGTAAATAGAGATATATCTTTAATTAGAGGGAGAAAAGATAAAATAAAATATAAAGAGGTAAAAGAAGTAAAATTAGATGGAAGTGAAGTTAATCTTTTTGATATATCTATGATAATCACAGATTATGTCGAAAAAGCTAATCAAAAAAGAAAATTTGATCCGAAAGTTCTTGAAGAAAAATTAAAATAAATTTTTAATATTATTTTTTATTGGATATCAACTCTAGAGATTCAACTATTGCATCAAATTCTTTACTGTTTATTTAAACACTTTATTGTTAGCAACTAATACCTATTAATTACACTTACAAATTTCTCAAAAAGCGAAAATTTAAATACTTTGTAAGTGTATAAATATTATGAGAATTTTAAAAAGAACAAAACAAAATAAAGAGTATTACTATTTACATCATTCTTTTAGAAAACAAGGTAAAGTAATAACTAAAGAAAGATATTTGGGTAAAAAAATTCCGCTGAATATAGAAGATATAAAAAATAAATTTCTTGAAGAATGTAATAAAGCTAGTTTATTTGAATTATTTGATGCTATAAAAAATAGATTTCAAAAAGAATGGCAAAGGTATCCAAAATCTGTTAAAGAAAAACTAAAAGAACAAATTGCGATAGCTTTCACTTATAATACAAATGCTATAGAAGGTTCTACAATTACTTTAGAAGAAACAAGAGAATTAATTGAACATAAAATCGCTCCAAATAAACCATTAAAGGATATAAAAGAAACTGAGTCTCATGTAAAAGTTTTTTTAGATATGTTAGAGAAAAAAGAAAGATTAGATAATAAATTAATTTTAAAATGGCATGAATTACTTTTTAGGAATACTAAGCAAGATATTGCTGGAAAATTTAGAGAATATTTAGTTAGAGTTGGTGATTATATTGCTCCTGATTGGCAGGATGTTAAACCTCTAATGAAAGGGTTAATTGAATTTTATAATAAAAACAAAAATATGAATGTAGTTGAATTAGCAGCAAGAATACACTATAAATTTGAGATGATCCATCCTTTTGGAGATGGTAATGGTAGAATAGGTAGATTAATAATGAACTATATTTTATGGCATAACAAATATCCTATGTTGATAACTGAATACAAAAAAAGAAAATATTATTATAAAGCTTTACAAAAAGATGAAAATAAATTCTTTAATTATTTTTCTAGAAGATATTTAAAGATGCATAAAAAATATTTGAAAGAGTGAAATCTAAAGCTTTATATATAAGTTATTTATTATAAAGTAGTAACAAATATTAAGGAGGTTTAAAAATGGTAGTAAAAATTCATGAATTTGATGTAACACCAGAAATTTATTATTGTAAAGATGGGACGTGTAAAGGCTGTTAGAACTTATTGTGTTGTTAATGGTTATACGTGTGCAGAAAGTACTTATGGAAGAAATTCTAACGGAACATTTACAGAAAAACATTTTGATGAGCATCATCGTATTTCTGGTCCTGGTAAAACTGTTCCAAGATCAAGAATAGGAGAAATTATAAGTAGAATACCTATATTAGCAATATTAGAAGCAGCTAATAGAGAAGAAGTAGAAGGTTTAGTTGGAAAAGTTCAATTAAAACATATATGATAAAAAAACAAATTAAAATGGATAAATTAGAAAAATTGGTCTGGGGAGGATTACTTCTAGCTACTGTTGGATTTGCTGATTTAACAGTACCAAGAGAAAATGGTCTTAATAGAATACAGCAAGCATGTGCTGGAATACATACAAATGAACAACAAAGATATTCAAGAAATCTTATACCTGGTGGATTGGGATTTTATGGTGGAGGTTTAATGTTTTCTATTCTTTCTTCTGGACTACTATATAAAGAGGTAAAAGGTTATAAAAAATAAATTTATTCTTTTCTATTTTAAAAGAAAATTCTGAAAAGAAACAAAGTCTTTTCAAATAAGGAAATTTAAACTAAACTTTAATAATATTTTTCCTTAATTCTCTTTTTAACCAATCTTGCCATTCTAAGAAGATTCTAGAACTATCTAAACTTCCGGTTTCTTCTCTTACCATATCAGAAATTCTATGGAACTGATCATTGCTTTTTACAACGAAATCAGCTTCTAACAAATCCAATCTTTCAGCTTTATTTGCATAACTAACTAAAGTTTCTTTAATATCAGCTCTTAATTGGATATTACTCCAAACAGCATCCCAATTTCCTGCAAATTCTCTTATATTACCTGCAATAGATTTAATGATTTCAGTTTCACCATTAATCAAATCTTCAGTAGGAACTAGCTGATCTAGTTTAGGATCGTATTTCATTAAATCTACAAAACCATTTTCCCTTAATGGGTCATTTTCCCAGTGTTTTCTAACTTCTGTTATTTGAGTTACTCTTCTTACACTATGCAAACCATCTGCAGTTTTAATTGGATTCGCTACTATAATAATATCTGTTGCTTTAAAACTTGTTCTTGGAACTCCCAAATCATTAACAACCCTATCAAAAACCCCGTAAGGGTCTGCTCCATGTATTGTTCCAGCAACAACATTAGCTAGTGCTCCTATCCTCATTGCCTCATAAAGTGCTTTGGCCTCGACGGATCTGACTTCTCCGACGATTAAACAACTATCCCCTAATCTTAAACTTGTTCTAATCCCTTCTTCAGCTGCTAATTCTGTGCCCCCTGTTGTTAAAGCTGATCTTACTTTCATAGGTTGGATATTATAACCTAAATCCCTAAAAGCCTTAACAGGAATTTCTAAAGTATCTTCCATAGTTACTATTCTATATCGCCCCATTATTTCTGTAATTAAACTTGCTAATAAAGAAGTTTTCCCAGAACTTCTTGTACCTGCTACTAAAAAAGTTCTTGAACCATCTATTAAAAAAGAGATTAAACCAGCGGCCAATGGTGTTAACATTTTATTGTTTATAAATAAAGGTAAAGTCCATGGCTTATCTCTATGCCTGCGTAAAGCATAACCCAAACCTTCTGGGTTTAAAGGACTAGAAATTACCGCAACTCTTGCTCTTGCATTAGGTACAATCAACTCAGTATCTAAAACAGGATTAGCTTCGTCTAAAGGCCTACCGCTTAATAATCTAAATTTAGTTGCCCAGCTCAAACCATCTTCTTGACTCGGGATTATATTAGTAACACAATCTCCGAAATCTTGATGTACAATAAAAATTGGAGTCTCTCCTATAGGACCATTAACTGTAATGTCTTGTACTTTCTCATCTTTAAGCAGAACCTCAATTAAACCAAAACCGACGGTATATCTAACTAAAATTCTGGCTAAATTTTCTATCTCATCGTAATCTAAATCAAAACCTTTATGTTGAGCTAGTTCTGTTATCAGATCTTTACCTATATTAAAGAAATTAGTTCGCATTCTTTCCGGATCTATAAATTCTTCTGCTTTTGGTTTGTGAGATGCTAAGACATTTCTAGCTAAATCTAGCAATTCGTATTGATCTTCATCTAATTTAAATTCAGGGGGGATTAAATGATATAAGTTTTTAACATCACCAGGAGTTCTAAATATCATAACTTCTGTATCTTCATCTATATTATATGCATCTAATTCTTGGCCGGTTAAAGGTGGTGTTGATATTAACCTAGTATAAATAAAATCTGGTGTAATTGAAGGCCTGAATATTAATCTGTAAACAGATCTGTCTCCTATAGTTAAACCATCTAGATAAGGTTTAGCTGTATTAATTAATTTTGTTTTGTCCATTAATTTTAGAATTTCTTCCAGTAAATCTATATAATATTGTTGGCATTTAACATGATCTTTAATTTTCATCTTACTTAATCTAATTTTTTGCTCTCTTAGAATTCTTTTAACCTCAACATACATACCAACAGGGTCTTTTTTAAACAAATCTGAAATTAAATATTGTAATTCTTGTTGTCTAGAAGGAAAATAAGTAAGACTTTCGGCAGACAAAACATCTGAACCAAAACTTAATGCTTTTTTCTGTTTTATCAGATAATTAAATATATTTGCGATTTCTTTTAATATTAAAGTTTGATCGTAATCATACGAATAAGTTCTGCGTTGATTAAATATGATTCTGGTAACACCTGGTGATTGAGTCAATTTATCTAACGTAGAAGCCATGCAATTTTCATCGTCTTCAACAGAAGGGGTTCTATTATAGTTTTCATAATTAATCTTCATAATCTCTTCATTACCGTCTCTTACAATATCAAATTCCCCCACACCTACTTTTTTTTCGAACAATACCATATTACCACTTTTATATAATCACATAACATTTAAGATAAATTAAAATATATGATTTAAATAATGATATTATGGTATTTATTTTATTAAAATAATTTTCGGTATTTGAAAATGGAGCAATTAAATCAAGAAATTTCTACAGAGGATCCGTACTCTATAATAGCTGATTTAAATAATAGAGTAAGAATTTTAGAAAGTAAATATAATTTGTCTAGAGAACGGACGTTTGTAATAAATCAAAACATGATTGATGAATATAAAAAATCTACAGAAGAGATCAGACTTATCAATTCCGATTTAAAAGATATAAAAAAAGATTTATTTAGATTTAAAGAAATTTTAAAGAATCTGGTCAAAGACAGTGAAAATTTTGCTAGAAAAGAAAATTTAAAAGTATTAGAAAAGTATATTAATTTCTGGAATCCTTTAAATTTTGTAACAGAAAAAGAGGTTGTAGATTTAATTAAAAAACATAATAAAAATGGTAAGAAAGAAAATAATGAATAATCAAGAAACTCCAACAGATTTAATTTTAAATATGAGAAAAAGAGGCATGTCTAATGCCGAAATTATCAGAAATTTACAGCAGCAAAATTTTAGTTCTCAACAAATTTCAGATGCTATGAATCAGGTTGATATTAAAAAAAGTGTTGAAGTTCCATTACCTGCTCCGGCTGATGCAGAAGGTTATTCTCCATTGAACGTGCCTATGCCGCCAACACCGTCTCAAGAGGATTATGAAAATGAGCCTATGCCTTATACTAATTATGGTTTTACACCGTCATCTTCTTATCAAGAAAGTTCTGAAGTGGAACCAACCTTTACTCAACCTTTTGGCATTAATAGAGGTGCTGATTTAGAAAGAGTAGAAGAATTGACTGAATCTATAATTAGAGAAAAATGGGATGATCTAACAAAAGACATTGGAGATATAAGGGTTTGGAAAGAGAATGTTAAACTAGAACTTGTTTCAATAAAGCAGGAGATAGTTAGAACTCAAGAGAGGTTTGAAAATTTACAAAATGCTATTTTAAGTAAAGTTCAAGATTATAGTAGAAATATAGAGGGAGTTAATGCTGAACTAAAAGCAATGGAAAAAGTACTTGAAAAAATTCTAGAACCTTTAACAAGAAATGTAAAAGAACTATCTAAGATTACAGACGAACTTAAAAAGAAATAATTATCTAAATATATTTTTTATGTAGCAACTTGAGAAATGTTTCTTATAGCAAATGATGCTATTATCAAAATAAATATTGCACCTAATATTCTTGGATGAAATAAAGTTCTTAGAACTTCACCCCCAATAGTTTTCCCGCCTTCTCCATTACTATCTCTAAAAGGGGTAAATACTGGTTCAAATACAACAGAAATGGCTATTACAACTATTAGTATAGAAATTATTATGACCATATAATGGCCGCCAATTGCAGACCATATATCTTGTGTTTGTTTTCCTAAAAACATTGGAATCATAAATATGAACAATAAAAATATCGCCATAACGGCAAACCAGGGTGTTAAAAAGTTAATAAATTCAACAGTTTTCGCTGAGAATAAGACTATCATACCGATAGAAAATGCAGCAACCCATTGTACTCTAGCATCTTCCCCCAAAATTTTTGTTTTATTTAAAATAGCAAATAAAACTACTAAGATTAGTAAAAAAGTAAATGCTGGTAAAAAAAAGCTTAAAACACTTGTTTGTAATACTGCCATTCTTTAATGTCCTCCTTTTCCTAATTCTTTACCCCATTTAACAAATGGATTTTCTGCTGAACCCCCTCCCTCTCCTTTTCCAAGCATGATAATAACTATTATGAAAATTATTAAACCAGCTATTGCTATAAAATCAGTTCCAGTTACATATGCCCAGAAAGGTAAATCATAACCTAAAGTTGGAGCAAGCGCCCATATTACAGCGATAATGGCTACTATAAAAAAGAAAGCTAAAGTGCCTCCTTTAAATCCTCCTTCCACATCTGCTCCAAATAAACCTATTATCAATAAAAAAGCTAAAGCTATTACAATAAATAATCCAACTCTTGAAAGATAACTATTAATTATAAAAATAATTTCTGTTTGTACTACTGTTATTAAAGCGATTATTAAAGAGACTATTATGTTTATATTCGTTCTCGATTTTCCTGAAGCAGTTGTTCCAAATAATTTAACTTTCTCAAGCACTGCAAAAATTATTGTAAATATTAATAAAAAGGGTAAAAAGAAATCATATATGCCACCAGAACCAAGAATATTATTTAAATAATTTCCTGATGAAATTCCAGAAGTATGTGACATAAAATTAAGCCTCCCCTGTTTTTTCTGTTGGTGAATGGGTTATATAAACTATAGCAAATATTACAACTATTAAAAAGACAAATCCTGAGATAACAGAACCTTCTATATTATTCACTACATAATTTACTACAACGTCTAACCAGCTTTCATTTGTACTTGTTTTAATTGCATCTAAAAATATTAATATAAGTGAAATTATTGAAACTATAACAAAAGAGATGTACAATCCTTTATGTTCTTTCCTAAAATCAATCTCGCCTGTTTTAAAAAATACACCTATTACTAATAAAAAAGTTACGAAAATTACAATTAATAATACAACATTCGGTAATGCTTGATTTATAGCACTGACAATTTTATTTGTAGCAACTACTAGTAATGCAAATACGAAAGAAACCATTGCATCTAAATTCTTTTTAGGAGTTTTTCCATCAGTCTCTGTTCCTAAAATTTTAGTTTTCTCTAAAATTGCGAAAACAAATGTGAAAACAAGTAGAAAAGGTAATACTACATCAAACAAACCAAAATCTTTTAAAAATTCTATAGCATTACTTAAAGGTGAAGCCATAATAAGAAAATAAAGAATTCATATATATTTAAAAGTTGTGGTTTTTATTAGAAAATAAAGATAAAAAAATTAGTTTATTCTTCAGCAACCATTTCTTCTTCTGCTTCTTGAGCTGTCGGAATAGCTGCCCTAGATATCAACATTACATCCCCAATAGACTTAACTAAGTTATGAGGTACAACAACTCCTTTTGCTCCACCCAAAACTTTGTTTAAATAAGAATTCTTTGTTGCCTTTACTCTCCAACCAGATACCCTGTTGTTAACTAATACGCATTCCTCTACTACTCCAAAGAATTCACCTGAGTCTGTAAAGACATCCATATCATAAACATCTTCAATATTTTTTGTTTTTAACATCTTTATAAACCTCCGGTCATTAATTATAACATTTATCCAAATATTTTTAAAGTTTATATATCTTTCTTTTTTTATGCTAATCTACAAAAATTTGATTATTATAGGAACATCTCATATTGCAATTGAAAGCATTAAAGAAGTTGAGGCAGTTTTGCTTGAAAAAAAGCCGAAAATAATCGCTTTAGAATTAGATAAAAAAAGATTCTATATATTAAGTAAAGGTCTGAAAAGAGAAATTAAATTTTCTGATATAAAAAAATTTGGTTTTAAAGGTTGGTTATTAGGTATAATAGGAGCATGGCTAGAAAGAAAATTAGGAAAATTAGTTGGAACCACCCCTGGAAGTGAAATGAAAAAAGCTATTGAAACAGCTGCAAAAATAAACGCTGAAATTGTTTTAATAGACCAGGATATAAAGACAACTTTAAATAAATTATCAAGAGAACTAACACAAAAAGAAAAGCTTAGATTTCTAATAGACATATTTAAAAGTATTTTTATAAGAACTAAAATTAAATTTGATTTAAGAAAAGTTCCTGATGAAAAAATAATTAATGAATTGATCGACAAAGTAAAAAACAGATATCCCTCTTTTTACAAAATTTTGATAAAAGAGCGTGATGAGGTAATGGCAAAAAATATATATAGGATAATGCTTAACACTAATAAGCAGATAGTGGCTATAGTCGGAGCCGGCCATGAATCAGCCATAATAAATAAGATTAAACAATATGAAAAAAATAAAATTTAGCCAAACTGAATTTATAAATCTTGTAATATCTTCAATAGTAATCGGTTTTCTATTTTCTTTTAAATTGTTTAGTGCAAGTTTTTCTACAAGTATCCTTAATTGGGTTGGTTACAGTTTACTAGGATTGATAGCTTTGCTTATTTATATAATCGCTCAAAAACTTATAGCAAAAAGATTTAACGTTGATGTAGAATATAGAATTTGGAATATAAAAAAGATTTGGTTTACTAACGATTTAAATTTTAAATTACCTATTGGGATAATTTTAGCTTTAATTTTGATATTTTTAACAAATGGTGTTTTTATATTTCTAGCTGTAGGTTCATTCGCTGTAATTAGAACGCATGTTGCGCATAAAATAGGGAGGATATTTCCAAGATTAACAGACGTTGAATTAGGCAAAATTGCTGTTGTCGGACCTTTAACTGCTATAATACTGGTTTTTATATTTACAACATTAAAATTATTTAACATAGATTTTGGTGTTTTTACTACGATGAATTTATTACTAGCTTTATACAATATGATCCCTTTGTCTCATTTAGATGGATTAAAAGTTTTTATAGCATCTAGAACTTTATTTGTTTTAACTGCTATTTTTTTATTAGCATTTGCAGTACTTTTAACGCAAGGTTTAAACATATTTTTAGTTTTAATACTGGCAGTTTTAACTGCGGTTGTACTAACTATAATTTATTTTTATTATAGAGAATTTAGATAGTTTTAAATAATCATATTTTAACAATTTTAGTATGGTATATAAGATTATAATATATACTTTTATAGGAATAATAAGTGGTTTGATAGCTTCTAGCATAAATTCTTATAAGGATTCACCTTGGGAAAATTTTTTATAGTCAAAGTTTTTTCGTAGTTTAGTTGTGGGAGGATTAATTGGTATAATAATATTTTATTTAGAAAAATCAAACGTATTTATTGTTGATAATTTAGGAATATTACTTCTTGCTATTATCCCTTTAGAAAGATTGATTGAGAGATTTATAAAGGTTTTTTTAGAAAAAGAAATCATATTGAATTTGAGACAGTATTTATTAGATTCGGTGTTCCTTATAAAAACCATTTTATAAAAATTATAATGGGGATATTATTTGGGATTATTGCTATATTATTAATAACTACAGTTGTTATCACAACAAAAAGAATTTTAGATTCTTCAATAAATATTAATTTAGCAGGTTTATTAATAGGTTTGATGGAGGGGTATGCTTATTGCTACAGGTGGGGGTATTAAAGATTCTCAACGTGAGGGTTTTAAATTTAAGAAATTTATTAGAAGTCCTATTACCGGAGCATTTGCTGGATTTTTATTAATCAGATTCTCAGCGGTTCCGATTTTCTTGTTATTAAGCACTGGTGGTTTAGAAAGAGTAATAATAGAATTCTATAAAACTTATTATACTAAATATACAAGAGGGATATTTGAAGAACAAAAACCGAAATATAAAAATTGGTTTAAAAAAAGATGGATTTTCTTTTTTACATATTTAATTAGTGTAATAATTTTTATCATACTTTTTTTTATTAAATAATAAATAGTTTTATATATATTTTTAACTTGTTATTTTTATGAGCCTCTTACCAAATAGAAAACCTGGAGATTCTGAACGTGAAAGTTGGTTTCCTATAAATAAAGATTTAGTTGGAATAATAGTTTCAGAAGAAAAGTTAAAGGAATTATTTCCAGAAAATAATAAATATGAGATAATAAGGGTTGTAAGAAAAATTTGAGATACGTATCAAATTTATGGTCAAGTGGAGAAAGGAAATTGGAGTTTATCAACTAAAATAGCTTATGAATGCAATAGTTGTAAAAAAATTATTTTAGGACCTCCAAAAATTAGAGATGATACTTCTATTCATGATAATATTCCTCTTAGTGGTAGACTTGGATATAATATTTATTGTAGTAAATGTAATGCTCATTTATATGAATGTACTAGTGAAGTAAGTTGATTCTAATATTTTAAGAATGTTTAAATATATAACTTATTATTAATAAATTAAGATGATAGAAATAAAAGATTTTATTCCTAGAAAATATCAAGAAGCAATTTTACAAACTTGCATTGATAAGAATACATTAGTTGTGTTGCCTACAGGAATGGGAAAAACTGCTATTTGTATTTTATTAGCTGTTAATCAATTAAATGAACATCCAGGATCCAAAATTCTAGTATGTTCTCCAACAAGACCCTTAAGTAGTCAGCATATTAAAACATTTAAAGATAATACAACTATTCCTGAAGAGGATATTATTTTATTAACAGGGATGATTAATCCAAAAAAAAGAAAAGAAATTTGGGAAAATGCTATTGTAATAGTTGCAACACCCCAAACTATTGAAAGTGATTTAATTAATAACAGAATAAACTTAGAGAATTTTTCAATGTTATGTGTAGATGAAGCTCATAGATCTAAAATGAAATATGCTAATACATTTGTAGCTAAAAAATATATAGAGCAATCTAAATTTCCAAGAATTTTAGGATTAACAGCTTCTCCTGGAAGTACAAAAGATAAAATAAATGAAATTTGTGAAAATTTATTTATTGATGGTATAGAAATAAGAACAGAAGAAGATGAAGATGTTAAACCTTATTTACAAGAAAAACAAATTGAATTGGTGAATGTTGAATTACCTCAAAGTTTTAAAATAATTCATAATTTAATTAAAAATGTTTATAGAGAAAAAATTAATAATTTAAAAAATTTTGGAATATCTAAACCAGTATCTTTAATTAACAAAACTGATTTGTTAAAACTACAAGTTAGATTTAGACAGGATTTAGAAAGAGGAAGTCAAAGTGCTTATGCTTCAATATCTTTAGCTGCACAAGCCATCAAACTCAATTATGCATTAGAGTTACTGGAAACACAGGGGATAAATTCTTTGTATCAATTTCTTGGAAAATTAAATACAGAAGAAACAAAAGCTGCTAAAATTATTTTAAATAATAAAGAAATTTCTAAAGCGGTTTATTTAACTAAAGAATTAATTGAAAAAAACATTGAACACCCTAAAATGGATAAACTTTGTGAGATTATAAGGGAAGAATTGGGAAAAAATTCGAATTCTAAAATAATTATATTTGCAAATTATAGAAATACAGTAAAATATTTAGTTTCTTTGTTAAGGAAAATTCCAAATGCAAAACCGATAGAATTAATGGGGCAGAAAGATGGTATAACCCAAAAACAACAACTTAATACAATTAAAGAATTTGAAAAAGGGAGTTATAATATTTTAGTTGGAACAAGTATTACAGAAGAGGGAATTCATATTAGTAGTGCAAATTTAGCAATATTTTATGATAATGTAAGTTCTGCAATAAGACGTATACAACGTGGAGGGAGGATAGCCAGAATACAACCTGGAAGAATAATTTATTTAATTACCAAAGGAACAAGGGATTCTGGATTTTATTGGAAATCGGCTAGGGATGTAGATACAATGAAAAAAATAATTTATAAGATGAGAGATGAAAATTTATTGGAAAAAAGTTTGGATAAATTTTAAAATGCCGAAAATAATTGTTGATCATCGTGAATCTAATTCTGGAATAATAAAAGAATTAATTAAAAAAGATATAGAAGTTGAGAAACAACAATTAATAACAGCTGATTTTATAATTCAAACTAAAGATTTGAATAATGAAATTCAAACTGTTGGTGTCGAACGTAAAAAACAAAATGATTTTATAAATTCTATTATTGATAAAAGGATTATAAATCAGTTGAGAAATTTAAAAGAAAATTTTACAGTACCTTTGCTAATTATAGAAGGTAGCGATAATATTTATGAAATTAGAAAGTTTCATCCAAATGCTATTCGAGGAATGTTAGCTTCTATTGCAGTTGATTATCAAATTCCAATGATACATACTAGAAATTATAGAGATACTGCTGCTTTATTATCTGTAATTGCGAAACGTTTAGAAAAACCAAAAAGATTAATTAGTTTACTCAGAAAGAGAAAACCATTATCTTTAACAGAACACCAAGAGTTAATTTTAGAAAGTCTACCTGGAGTTGGTCCGATAATTGCAAAGTCTTTACTTAAAAGATTTAAAACTGTAAAAGATGTTGTTAATGCTGATGAAAAAGAATTACAATTAGTTGAGAAGATTGGTAAGAAAAAAGCTGTTGAAATTAAGAAGGTAATTGAGAAGGATTATTCTGGCTAGTTATAATAGCGTCAAAATAATAACCTATCACATTATAAACAATTCCAACAACCTTTTCTATCTCTTCTTTTGAAACAATTTTTTCTAAAGTTGACCACCTGGTTTGGATTGAAAAATAATCTGGAAGTGATTCAATATATCTTAAATTATGAAATTCACTGGCTAAAATTTGAGCACTCCACTTTATATCTGAACCATATTTAGTATTGAAGTTGATAATAAATTTTTCGAGAATTAGTTGCTGGAAATAGTTTTCTAAAGAGATTCTACTCCATCTTTCTGGGAATTTCAAAGATTCTAGAAATGCCAAACGAATCAAAGATTCTCCATATAATTTTCCATTATTCATACTAAAAAAATAGATAGGTTGGATAAGCTTTTAAATCTTTTCATTCTAATTTATAAACTTCTAGAACTTCGTAAATGGGACCATCTTTTGTTAGAGTACTTTTCATCAATTTAAATTCATTAATTTCGAATTCTAAATTATTAACTTGAATTTTTTTAAACTTTTCAATAAAATCTTTTTTATTTTTAACGAATTTAACTCTACCTAAAGTTAAATGAGATTTGAATCTTTGATCTTGATGAAATAAACTTAATAAACTTTCATCGATTTTTTGTTGTAATTTTATAATATTTTGTTCTGGTTTTAATCCAATCCAAATTATTCTTATATTATCTTCTTCTGGAAAAAATCCAATTTTATCTAAATTAACTTTAAATTTATTAAAATCAATTTCTTTTAATTTTTCTTTTAAAATATTAAACTTATCTTCTGAAATCTCTCCTATAAATTTTAAATTCAAATGAAGATATTTTTTAGCAACCCATGTAATCTTTGCTGATTTATTACTTATTTGTTTTTGTATATTGAATAAATAGTCTTTAATTTCATTTGGTAAATCAATTTCAATAAAAATTCTCATTTTAGAATTATCTAGTAATTTTAAATTTTTTAACAGATTCGTATAACTCTTTAGCTTTTTTATTTTTTTCAAAATACTCTCTTGCTGGTTTTATTAGTTCATCTAAATATAATGCTGTATTTGATTTTAAATCTGAAGGATGTAGACTACCTTTTTTATATTCGGACTCTAACTCTTCATAATTATTAAAAGAGATATCCCCTCCAAATTTTTTATTTCTTTCAAATTTTACTTCTTTAAAATTCTTGAAAATTATATGCTTATTGTATTCTAAAACAGGATTATCTTCAACTTGTTTTTCAGGACAAAAAACTTTGTTTATTTTGTTTTTTATTTCTTCTGAAGATTCGTGCATATAGATACAACTTTCAGGATCTGATTTAGACATTTTAGATGATATTAAAGTTTCTTCTTCTGTTCCTTTTTTTTGAATACCTTTTAATCCTAGGATTATGTGATGATGTGCTGCTATCGGTTTTTTCCATTTCAATTTTTCAGCTACATCTCTTGCTAACATGTTCGCTCTTCTTTGATCCATACCTAATTGACAAATATCTATGTTCATATGAAATATATCAGTAACTTGCATTGCTGGATAAAATAATTGGGCTGTACTGATAATATCCCCTTCTTTTCTCCCCATTATTGTTAAAGATTTCATTGTTCTTTTTAATGTAGTTTCTTTAGCAATCCTTAAAGTTTTATCCCAATAATCAATGCTGTCCATAATATCTTTTGCCCATATAATCTCAACTTTGTTAACATCGATACCACAAGATTTCCAAACTTCTATAAAATATTCACCTGCTTTTCTAATATTATCTATATCTCCATCTAATTTATTATTGATGAATGCAAAATAATCTGCTAAATATAATTTAAATTTTACGCCTGCTTTTAACATATTTTTTAAGTTAGTTGCTCTTAATAATCCAAAATGTATTGGTGCTATTCCAGAAGGTTCAAATCCATCATAAGCTATTGGTTTAGAATTTGTTTCAAATAAATTTTTTAGTTCTTGCTCTGTTACAATCTCTTTAGCAAAATCTTTAATTAAATCAACTTTAGTCATAACATCCATTTTATATAAAGAAAATATTTTAATAATATAAATTTATCTGTTTTTAGAACTTATAAAACTGATGTCAACAGGTAAATTAATATCTTTGTTTTTTATTCGTTCTTTGAAATTTAAGATACCAACCCCAGTAACTTCATCTGTTTTCTCATCTTTAAAAAGAGTAACACCTTCTATTACATCTTCTCCGTAATTTGCTCTAGATTTTCCTATCATAATCTCCTTTTTCATCATAATAAATATATTTATTTTTATAATCTAAAAAAATCCGGGGATTTATTAGTTAAAACTTAAAAGATTTCCGAAAAATTCTAAATAAAGTTTTTAAATCTAAAATAAAATTAGATATAAATGCAAGAAAAAACTTTACTAAAAATAGCTGTTGTTTGTTCTTTAATTGGAATTTTTATTGTATTATTAATAGTGGAAAAATTAGACGCTTCTGAATCAAATATAGCCAGTATTACCAAAGATGATTTAAATGAAAAAGTAAAAGTTAAAGGTTATATAAATTCTATAAAAGAAACTCCTGGATTATTAATATTAAATGTTAAGGATGATACAGGGAATATCACAGCTATCTTATTTAAAGAAGATGATATTAATTTAAAGAAGGGAGATTTAATTGAGATTGATGGTGTAATAAAAGAATACAAAGGAAAATTAGAAATTGAAACTGATTCTATTAGATTATTTTAATAGGTATATTTTTTATAAAATCTACAAGTAAGAACAAAAATTTTCCGGAATTTCATCAGCATCAAATATAAACAAGTTTTAATTCTTAATTTTATGTTAGTAGAAATATTTTCAGCTATTTTAATCGGAATATTTATAGGAGTAATTACTGGTTTAATCCCAGGAGTGCATATAAATTTAGTCGCTGTAATAGTTTTATCTTTATCTCCTTTTTTATTACAATATACAAATGTAGTTGTAATTAGTATTTTTATTATAAGTGTAGCTATTACACATACTTTTCTTGATTTTTTACCTAGTATCTATCTTGGAGCACCAGAACCAGCAACAGCATTAAGTATATTACCTGGACATAAGATGTTATTAGAGGGGAGAGCATACGAAGCTATTTTCTTAACTGTACTTGGAAGTTTATTTGCATTGATTACAGCTATTTTATTAGTTCCTATTTTGATACCGACGGTAAAAATAGCGTATCCATTTATTAAAAAGAATATGGCTTTTATCTTGATTATAGCTTCAGTCTATTTAATTTTAATAGAGAAAAAATCTAGACTTTGGGCTTTTATTATTTTTTTAATGGCTGGTGTTTTTGGATTTGGTGTTTTGAATTTGCATATATTAAATGAACCTTTACTTCCAATGTTAAGCGGTTTATTTGGGATTAGTATGTTGGTATTAAGTTTTTTAGATAAAGTTAAAATTCCAGCACAAGAAAACAAAATTGATGATATTAGTAACTTTACGATATTAAAATCTTTAAGTGGTTGTACTATAGCAGGAATTTTGTGCAGTTTTTTACCTGGATTAGGACCTGCACAAGGAGCTGTTCTTGGTTTGCAGTTATTTAAAAATATAGGTGATAAGGGATTTTTAATTTTAGTTAGTGGTATAAATACTTTAAATATGGTTTTAAGTATCGCAGCTTTATATATAATAGACAAGGCAAGAAGCGGAGCAATTGTAGCAATTTCTAAAATTATGGAAAGTTTTAATTTAAATTATTTAATCTTATTTTTAGGAAGTTCTTTGATAGTAGCGGGTATTGCAACTTTTTTAGCTTTGTATTTAGCAAAAGTTTTTGGAAAATTGATTAATAAATTAAATTATAGTGTATTGTGTTTAGCGGTTATAATTTTTATCATTGTTTTGGTTTTTATTTTTTCCAAATTTATAGGATTACTCGTTTTAGTAATTGCAACTTTTATCGGATTAATACCTAATATCAAAGGTATAAAAAGGAGTCATTTGATGGGTTGTTTATTATTACCTGTTATTTTCTTCTATTTGTTTTAATAGGAGATTATTAGTAAATTTTATATTTTTATTTAAATCAGATTTATTATGAATGATTCAGAATAATTAAAAAATCTCGCAAAACAAGTAGTCTATGTTCTTTAGGATATCAACGAAAGATTTAAAAATAAAATTTATGAAAATGTAGAACATGGATCAAGAAAATATAGAGAAAAAAGAGGATATAATAACCGAAAAACAAGATCTGCAGAAAGAAGAAGAATTTAAGAAAAAGGCAAGAGAAATTAGTATAAAAGAAGGTTCTGCAAATGGAATAAGTGAAGGTTTTGGATCGAGATATATCACACCTTATGCATTAGCTCTTGGTGCTAATAATATTTATATTGGTTTTTTAAATTCTTTACCTTCATTATTGGGAAATTTTTCTAAACTTTATACTATCAAAGTGATGTGGAAAACTAAGAGGAAAAAAATTGCTTTTTTAGGATCTTTATCGCAAGCTTTTACATGGTTACTTATAATTTTAGTTGGTTTTATGTTTTCTGTTATTAATTTAAATTCTACTATGACCCATATATTTCTAATTTTAATCTATTCAATATTAGTTGTTTGTGGAGCATTTTATGGGCCTGCATGGAATTCTTGGATGAAGGATATTGTAACAAGAGAAAGCGGAAGGTATTTTGGTAGAAGAAATAGGATTATTGGAACAGTAACCTTAGTAAGTATGCTTATCGCAGGTTTTATTCTTGATTATTTTAGAAACACAAAAATTTTCATCGGTTTTGCAATTTTATTTACTTTGGCTTTTGTTTCTAGAGCAATATCCTCAATGTTTTTCTTAAAAAAATACGAGCCAGAATTTAAACCTGAAAAGGAGTATTATTTTAGTTTTTTAGAATTTTCAAAAAAGATGCCTTATACAAATTTTGGCAGATTTGTTATTTTTACTTCCCTAATGCAGCTTGCAACTACAATAGCCTCTCCTTTCTTTGCAGTTTATATGTTAAAGCATCTCAACTTTAATTATATAACTTATACTATTATGATAGTAAGTTCTTCTTTAGTCTCTTTATTATTTATGCCAGTGTGGGGTAAATTTGCAGATTCTTATGGTAATATAAAAGTGATTAAAATTTGTAGTTTTCTTATTTCTTTTATACCTCTGTTGTGGTTGGCCTCCCCTTTGATCATAAAATATTTTCCGTTTATACTGCTTCCTTACTTGATATTAGTAGAAGTGTTCTCTGGTTTTGCTTGGGCTGGTTTTAATCTCTCTTCAAGTAACTTTGTTTACGACGCTGTTACAAGGCAGAGAATGGCTTTATGTGTATCTTATTATAATATCATCGAGGGTATTGGTGTTTTTATCGGGGCTACCCTTATTGGTGGGTTAATTACTTCTAGATCCTTTATATTTTTTAGTTTAAATCCAATTCTTTTTGTTTTCTTACTTAGTGGAATTGCTCGTTTAATTGTGGCTTTGATTATGAACGTAAAAATTAAGGATGTGAGACAGGTTAAAAAATTTGGGATTAAAGAAGCAAAAGAAAAGATTTTGGCTTTAACTCCTGGAAAATTTTTAAGAGATCTTGATGTAAAAATTTTAAAATCAAAACAAGTTTAATTTGATAAATTTCAAGAGAACCACTTACCCAACCCCTCTTGTCTTTCACTTTCTTTACCAAAGACGCTCTCAATACTATGTTTTGTTAATTCTAACGTTTGTTTTAAGTAAGGAGATAAATTGTATTTATTAGCTAACTCTATGGAAGGTTGTAAATATTTGATTACACTTCCTTCAGATACGGTAAATATCAATCTACCCCCACATTTTAAACAACCTTCATTTAAAAATGGCCTTCTATATTTTGCATTACAAGCAACGCACCTAAATTCTTGCATTGAAAATTTTCTTAAATTCCCTTTTATATCCCTAAGAAAGTGTCTCTCTATAACTAATTTTGCAACATCGTTTTCATCAACTGCCCTTATCTTATTTGCTAACAACATTTGGCCCCTTACTTTATCCATCATAGTAGGCAGTGATTTATAAGCGCTGCATTTTGCCCCCATATTTATATCTTCTACATTATTTGTAAATCCAAAACCAGTATATTGTTTATCTGTACTTAACCTATCATCTATTTGTTCTAATTTAATATCCCATGGATTTTTATAATTTAAAGCTGCTTCATAAAAACTTAATGGATATTCCCAAACTATATCTAAATCAAAGACCATATCATCTACTTCTGAGGGGATTAATTTAGATGTCAATACTAAAGTTGCATCTTGTGTTGATCCTCGATGTGTAGGTAAATAATGTCGAGAGAAATTTAATAATGTATCCATTAATAACATAACGCAATCTTCGTCACCTTCACAGTCTCGACGTTGAGCAGAGTGCCAAAATGGATGGGCATAGCAGACTTGGGTTTTAGAAAAACCTATTATCCTTCCTATAATTCCTGCCGAAGTATGTGGTGCTAATCCTATAATTAAATGTCCAATTAAATCTTCTTTTGATTTAATATTGTAAAATCTTTTAAGTTTGTAAAAATTTTCCAGCAAATCATCTATAAAATTTGCTATTCTTGATAATATGATATCTGCCCCCTCTTCTTGAGAAGCAGAACAATTAGGTAGTATAACATCTTGCGGTTTTATTTCTAAAAGTTGGTCTTCATTTTCTAAAATCTCTCCATGAATATCATTTATATAACCAAGTTCTTTCAATCTTTTGATAGAAGTTCCAATCTCCTTAGGTTTAAAATGGGTTATTGGCATTTCTGTCATATCGTATCTAATAGTGCCGTCTTTATTAACGTACAATTCATTAACAGATCTTAATATTCCCTTTGCTAAATTTTCAGGAACGTGATCTTTATTAGAAGTTCCCCTTACCCCTTTGATTAAAGAAGGGGGATTTTTTAATTTTAACATCTTTAAAGCTTTTTCAAAATAATGATTTATATCAATTTCTTGTTGTTCAAATGTAGATGATTTTCCGTGTCTTGGACAAATTTCTTGAGGGATATCTTTATTACATTTATTGCAATAATATTTTCTCTCTGTTTTTTTATTGCAGTTTTCACAGATAGGATAAATTGTTTTGTTGGTGCAATAATTACAATAATATATTGGAAAATCTCCTGTTATTCTTTTAGCATTCAAAGCTGATTGGAAAGATCTTAGCCTGCCTCCTTCTTCACCCACTGGAAATAATATATGGGGGCTGCCTGTTAATTTTCTTAACTTTGCTTTTTCTGGTCTGCCCATCCTAGCTCCAATAAAAGTTCCTGATTTATCCCTTAATTTTATTTCTGATAATTTATTAATTGTAGTTAAAATATCGTCTTTTTCAGAAACTTGGTTAATAATTTTTTTAATATCTAAATTCTTATTTAAAAAACCAAAGCTTAGCATAAGTGCTTTTGCCCAATCTTTTTCTATTAAAACATGTTCTTTATTAATTAATTTATGAGGTATTCCCAGCAGTTCTAAAACTCTTTTACCGTCTGCGTCTTCTAAAATCTCTTTAACATTAGAACCCATAGGTAAAATGATTTTTTCTTTTTCTATTTTACCCTTATCTAACCATTCAGCTAAACTCAAGAATTGTTTTTGAGAAATATCTTTCCAGTGAAAAGTGTATCTTGGATGTAAAGGGATTTTTAATTTTTGCGAGAGAGTAATAGATTCATCTAAGCTTATTTTTTTAGTTGGATTTTTAAAAAGCTCCTCGAAATATAATTGATCCATATTTGTAATTTTGGAAAGTTTTTCTGGATTACTTTCAGCATTTTTTAGTTCTTGCAACCACCATTCTTCACAATATCCAGGAGGGACTAATTTATGTGCTCGGTTAAAAAATTCTCCATAGTTTATTAGAATATCTCCTAAAAAAATAATCTCTTCAATTTCATTTACTATTTTTTGTGCATCATCTATGCTATCTAAAAATACCACGTCGCTGTTTTTTAATTTGATAATAGGGCCTTCAATGGTATCGCAAGGTGCTATTGCTGTTGATTTTCCTGGACGTTCATATTTTAATTGAGTACCAGTTGCAATAAAATTATTTAATACCAACATGGTAGCTGGATGTATGCTTAAAGAAGCTAATCCAGAAGTTCTGCTTCTACCATATCTTAATCTAAATCCACCTACTGCTAACGGATGAGTTAATATCGGTCTGCCTGCAACCAAATCTTTAATATAATTATAATCAGGGGTGATTTCTTTTTCTACTTTTTCAACTTTCCCTGCTGCTCTAACTTTTTTTTGTAATTTTATAAAATCTTCTAAGAAATTCCAATTATCTAAACCAAAATCTTTTCCCCATTTGGAAATTTGGGCCCAGACTTTTGGAGCTTTTTGCGTTAGTGCTTCACCTAAAACCAAACATGGGCCGTTTCTAAGAAAATTAGTTTCTATTCTCGGTAAATCTTTATAATTTGAAACTTGCAAATCTTCAGAAGGATCACCATTTATTTGTAGGGGTAAGTGTCTTAACATGAAATCACATTCTTCTTCGCTAGGAAAATACTGCAAATTGGTTATTCTTTCATGGTAATCTATTAATTCAGTAATCATTCTTTTTATTTCTGCTTCTGTCGGATCATAAGGTACATATCCCATTTTTTGTCTTATGTAATCTGCAACTGCTATACTCCCACAAACAACAGTTGTACCAGAACTTCTTATAGGGCCTGAAAAATATAAACAAAAATATTTTTTTCCATCTCTTGTATTTTTGAGTTCTAATCTTGTAAAACCATCTAAGGGGGATGTAACAACACCTAAAGATAAATAAGCCAGACCAACTCTTATTCCGACTTCCATAGCTTCTCTTTCATCTTTAAAATTACAAAATTTTTGTTGCGCTACTTCCAAACTTATAGTTAAAGCTACTCTCCAGTCTAATTTTCCATATTGTTTTTCAAGTTCTTGTAGTCTATCTGGAATTTTTGTATTAGATATTTGCGGGGCGATTGTGCTTATTAATCCTACAACTCTTTCAGCCATATTTTTTGCTAAAACAACCTCTACCTTTTCACTAGGGTCATAGCCTAGACTTCTGGCTTTATTTGCAGTTTCATAAGCTTCTTTTAATTTTGTTTCAATTTCATCAAAATATTCTTGGAGTTCTTGCATTCTTCTTTTTTAGTTAAGTTTTTTATTTTTTATTTTTGCTTAAGCTTTTTCTAAAAGCTTATTTTGATTAAACTTTTTTTAAAAGTTTATTCTTTACTTAAAAAATTTAAAATTTTTGTATCTCTTGTTTTTAAATTAACCAGGATAACCCTTGAAGGATCTGGTTTAATACCTCTTTTTTCTTGGTCTTGTGTTTGTCCGGTCCAGCATCCGCAACCGATTGCTGTTACATTTCTGTAGTTTAAAATAGTTATTCTATGTAAATGGCCTGATGTTAAAAAGTCTGGAACTTTTTCTATAACAAATAGGTCTTCTGTTGTGTCTGGGATAAATAAATTTGAAGAATATGTCGGAGCTAAATGTCTCCTTTGCAATACATATCTCATAATTAAATCTCCTCTTTCTAATCTTCCATTTTTCCTTATACTTTCTACATTGTCTGCAATATAAGGATAACTGTAACCGTGATACATTAAAACATCGAAGCCAGAAAAATCTTTAGAAGAATGGATATTTATTAAAGAAGGATTTGTTGTAATAACTACATTAGGCAATTCCCATAAAGGTTTTGCAATTTTTAGGTCCAGAACTGGCTGGGGCTCTGCAAGTCTTAAAGCGTCGTGATTCCCCCCACAAATTATAATTTTAATGTCTTTTCTTATCATTGAAATAAGTTCTGCAAATTTTTCATATTGCTTATAAATATCTTGAATTACTAATTCCTTATCTTGATTTGGATAAATACCAACGCCAGCAACGGTGTCTCCGACGATAAATAAGTATTTTACTTTTTTAGAGATATTTTTTTGGGTTTCATTACCAAAATTTCCATTTAGCCAGTCGATAAATCTTAGAAAATCTTTTTCATAAAAAAATTTTGAACCTACCTCTACATCAGAAGTAAAAACTACATAAGCTTCGTCTTTCGACTTTTTAAGTTGATGATCATTAGGTATATCTGGTAAAAACAAGTCGTTTGCAAAAATGATTTTATCAGCTAAAATTCCTTTAACTCCGATTACCTCATCAAGCATTATATCTTTAGCTAATTCAAAAAAACTTTTATTTTTACTTGCCATTATATTAACATTTGTTGTTGGATCTTCTAATCTAAACAAGATATTTCCATTTTTAGTATAGATTTTATTTGCAACTATCCCTATCAAAGTAACTTCTTCCCTTGAATAGTTGTTCATAATTTTGTTGATGGATGTTGTATTTTGTAAATCAGGCCTTTGTAATAAAATTTTTTTTAACTGATTATATCTTAAACTATAATGTGAAATAAAATCTTGTACTTCTCTTTTCTTAACTTTTTCTTTATAGTATTTAGAGACTATTACTGTATTGATGTAGGGTTCTTTTTCTTCCAATAACAGTTTTGGTTTTATAGGTTCTGGTCTTTTGATCTCATCTAAAATTAAATTTATGCTGGATGTTTTTTCTTTAGAGGCACCATAAGTTAAGATATCTAAAAAAGTGTTATAAACTAAACCATTTTTACCTTTTTCAAGGAAAGCTTTGGATCTCTCAAATTCAAGCCAGTTCATATCTAAGTTAGCTTTTGTGTCTTTGATAGCTAAAATTAGGTCTTTATTTAAGATAAGTGGTTTTTCTTTAGTTGATTTAACTTTATTTTTGATTAATTCTAATATCCCCTGTTTATTAAAATTTTTAGGTAAGTCTTCAAAAATATCAGGACTGAATAAATAACCATTTTTAATAAACTGTCCAATCAATTTTTTAGACTCCTCTTTTGAAAGACTATTTAAAATTAAATTTTCAGCCATTTTTTATAACAAAACCCTTTATTTTTAAGATCCCCCTAGTAAAATAGGAGTAGTTAATAGGGGTTAATAAATATTTTTACTAAAGGTATACATTTTTAGTCAATTATTTATTATAAAATGGGTTTTTGAATATATCATAAAAAATAATATATACTATAATTCATAAAAGTATATTAAACCTGTCTTGTGTTTGTTTTCTTCCAACCGAAAATTTTACGGTAGATGGTAGTATTTTTAGGGGGGTAAAGTGGAATTAGATTTTATTGAAGGTGTTGAAGATTTAGAGAAATTAAAGTCTTACAATAGAGATGAAGTTGGGAGCATCTTAAATGTAATTTATAGATTTAACCAAGTTCCTTATGAAGATATTTGTAAATTGCGTAGACTAATAGAAGTAAATTCAAATACCACATTATTTACCCCAAAGGAAATCGGTTGGATTATCAATAATTATAAATTTTGGTTAAGGATTATAAGAAATAAGCTTTGTAGTAAGATATTTCTTGAATTTTATAAATATAATTTTAATATTACCCATCTTGCTAGAAATTTAAGAGTAACTAGAAAATCTATTTACCATTGGGTAGATGAATTAAAAAGGTTGAGTTGGATTTATATTAATACTGAATTTAGTATTACCACTAATGAAAATTTACTAGCTTTAAATAGGGATGATTTTCCAAATCTAATGTTCTTGACAAAGTATTTTATTATGAGATATAGGGCTGGGAAGGCTTTAGATTAAGATTTTAAGATATAAAAACTTATTAAATTCTAAACGATATAGTATACATATAGATAAACATATTAATATACATATTACTAAACATTTCTTTTTTTAAAATATTTATATATATTTATTAAAATGATAAACATATTAATATAAATATGAAATAAAACTGCTTACTTTTATGTTTAGTTTAATGGATAGCTTTATGTTTATTTCTTATAAAAAGATTAATAAATTAAAATAAATTTATTTATTTTAAAATGAAATTAAATAGACTAAAAAAACTTCAAATTGATATTTTAAAATATCAAAATTGGTATAATAAAAATTTAATCTCTTTTGAAGAAATCCCAAATTATATTAAATCTCAAATTTCTTTATAGTTTCCTTAATTTTAGAAAAAATAAAACACTATTTCAACGTAGAAAAATTTATAAATAAGTTAGTATTCCTATTTTAACATGGGAGAAGAAGATAAAAAATATTCTAAGCAATTAATAGGAAAAACCGTGGTAACAAAGACGGGAAAAAGGTTTGGAGATGTAGGTAGTATTTCTTTTGAAACCAGAACAGGAGAGTTACTTCAAATCACTCTTAGAAACCCAACAGCATTTGCAGAGGGTCTAGAATTGGAGAAGGATACTAAAGGTTTCCTTTTAATACCTTATAGTGCAGTAATAGCTGTCGGAGACTTTGTAGTTGTATCTGAAGAAGATATAATCTAAACCTAAATTTTTCAGGATAAAAACAGTTAGTTTTTTATATCTATAATATATTTTCTATTTATAAGTTTTTAAAATTATATATAAAATGATAAAAAAATCAAGAGAAAAAAACATATTCAATTTTAAAACAACAAAAGAAATTGAAGTACCTAAAAGAATAATAGACCAGGTAATAGGCCAGGATCAAGCTATTGAGATAGTCAAAAAAGTCTCAAAACAAAGACGTCATTTATTATTAATCGGAGAGCCTGGCACTGGAAAAAGTTTAATAGGTCAGGGTTTAGCTGAGTTATTACCAAAAGAAAAATTAGTTGATGTGCTTTCTTTTCCAAATTTAATAGATGAGAATCTACCCCTAATAAAAACATTGCCTAAAGGGAAAGGTAAAGATTTAGTAACAAAGGCTAAGCTTCAATCATTAAGTTCTTTAAAAAATCAAAATTTTATAGTTTTTGCTTTAGTAATACTTGCTGCGATAGCTCCTTGGTGGATAAGAAAGCAGTATGGAGATATAATGGCAGCTGCTTCTTTAATAGGTAGCATGATATTCGTTGCAGCTTTTGTAGTCTTCTTAAATGTTGGAAGAAGATTTAAAGCTAGTGCAGAGATTCCGAAATTATTAATAGATAATTCAAATAGGGAAAAATCTCCTTTTTTTGATGGTACTGGAGCTCATACCGGAGCTTTATTAGGAGATTGTTTGCATGATCCATTGCAATCAGGAGGATTAGGAACTCCTGCTTATGAAAGATTAGTTCCAGGAATGATTCATAGAGCAAACGGCGGGGTTTTATTTATTGATGAGATTGGTAATTTACAAGCACATTCACAACAAGAATTATTAACTGCGATGCAAGAAAAGAAATATCCTATTACAGGCCAAAGTGAAAGAAGCTCTGGTGCTATGGTACGCAGTGATCCAGTACCCTGCGATTTTGTTTTAGTTGCAGCAGGTACTTTAGAAACTGTTAAAAAAACACATCCAGCGTTAAGATCTAGAATTAGAGGTTATGGTTATGAAGTTTATATGGAAGATACAATAGATGATACTCCTGAAAATAGATTTAAACTAGTTCAGTTTGTTGCACAAGAAATTGCTAAAGATAAAAAAATCCCTCATTTTACTAAAGAAGCTGTTCTAGAAATTATACAAGAAGCAAGAAAGAGAGCAGGCATGTATGGAAAACTAACTTTAAGATTAAGAGAGTTAGGAGGATTAGTAAGAGCAGCAGGTGATTTAGCTTTAGAAGAAGGGGCTAATTTAGTAGAAAAAAAACATGTTATTGCTACCAAAAGACTATCTAGAACATTAGAACAACAAATAGCTGATAAATATATTATAGATAAAAAGAAATACCAAGTTATTGTAGTAGAAGGACAAAGAATTGGACGAGTAAATGGTTTAGCTGTTATTGGAACTCCAGGCTCTTTTTCAGGTATAACTTTACCTATAGAATCTGAAGTTGCTCCTGGTGGGGGTAAAAGAGCAGAATTTATTGCAACTGGTAAATTAGGAGAGATAGCAAAAGAAGCTATAAAAAATGTATCTGCTATCATCTTAAAATATTTTGGAGAAGATATTAAAGAAAAGTATGATATTTTTGTTCAATTTTTAAGTACACCAGAAGGGGTTGAAGGAGATTCAGCTTCAATTGCTGTAGCAACAGCTATTATTTCTGCATTGAAGAAAATACCAGTAAGGCAAGATACAGCTTTAACAGGATCGTTGTCTATTAGGGGAGAAGTTCTAGCTGTTGGCGGTATAACGCAAAAAGTAGAAGCAGCTATCGACGCAGGCATTAAACAAGTAATAATACCAAAAGCCAATGAAAAAGATATTATATTGCCTGAAGAAAAAAGAAAATTAATTAAAATAATTCCTGCAGAAAATATTAGACAAGTTTTAAAAGAAGCTTTGGTTTGGAAAGGTCATGAAAATATTTTAAAGAAGATTAGTAAAAAAAGTTAAATTTCTATTTTAAAGTGGTAACAAACAAAAAAGTTTATATACTAGTTCTTTATTTATATTAAAATAGAATGGACTGAATTAATACAACCACCAGTTAAATTTCGATATATAGCTTTATTAACTTATGATGAAGTAGGAAGAGAAGCATTAAAAAAAGTATCAGATAAATATGGTGGTACAGCTGCTTATTTACCTACTTTCGATTTAGATCCTAAAGCTACTGGTCCTATGATAGGATGTACTTATGATGCTAAAGTTGCTTTAGCGAATGCTTATCGTGAAATAACTAATGAAGATATTATGCCTTTAATACCTAGAGAAAGTAAAATAGCTCTAGCAAATAAGAATCTCATTGCTGATCCTTATAGAACTTATGAAGATTTAGGTTTTGTAGTTTCTCCTGAAAAAGGGGCTAATCTAATATCATGGAAATATTTAATAGATCAAGTTAAATCTGAATATAATCATTTTAATGTTAATCCAGACTCACCTTTTATAGTCACAGGCTTATATGATCTTGAAAAAGATGATATATTTAAAGATGAAGGTGGTTTAAAAAGAATTTTGAATGGATTAACAAGAGTTTATAATTTTCCTATATTAAGAAAAGGTGATAGAAATTTATATACTAGAACTTTATATACTGCACAAGGTGGTGTCCGTAGGTTGTGCCGTCTCAGGGGCTTGAGATTGCATACTTGGGAAGTTGACTTGACTAACTCTGGTGACGTCGGCAGGATGCACGTCGTCAAAAAATAAGATAATAATTATTTTTTTACAACTTAATTACAAAAACCCAAAATTTAAAAAACACTAATTCTTATAAGATTATATGAATGAATTTAAACAAATCATAATTAACTTATTAAAAAAAAAATTAAAATTAAAAGAAATAATTTTAGAAATTCCACCAAATCAAGAATTTGGAGATTATGCTTTTCCTTGTTTTAGTTTAGCTAAGATTTTTAAAAAATCTCCAATAGAAATAGCATTACAATTAGAAAAAATAAAACTACCTAAAGAAATAGAAAAAGTTCAAGCAGTTGGTCCTTATTTAAATTTTTTTATAAATAAATCATTGTTAGTAGATAAAACTATAAAAAAGATATTAAAAGAAAAAAATAATTATGGTAAATCAAATTACGGAAAAAATAAGAAAGTAGTTATTGAATCTCCTGGACCAAATACAAATAAACCACTACATCTAGGTCATTTAAGAAACATGGCTTTAGGTATTTCCATTTCTAATTTACTAAAAGAAATTGGTTATAAAGTAATTAACGTTGATATTGTTAATGATAGAGGTATTCACATTTGCAAATCAATGTTAGCTTATAAAAAATTTGCAAAAAACAAAATGCCAAACAAAAAATCAGATCATTTTGTTGGCGATTACTATGTTATGTTCTCTCAACAAGCTAAAGATAATCCAGAATTGGAAGAAGAAGCTAAAGAAATTTTATTGAAATGGGAAAATAAAGACAAAGAAGTTATCTCGTTATGGAAAAAAATGAATAACTGGACAATTAAAGGCATTAAAGAAACATATAAAACATTTGGTGTAAAAATAGACAAAACATATTTTGAAAGCCAGTATTATGAAAAAGGCAAAGATATAATTTTAAAATTTTATAAAAAAGGCTTATTCAAGAAAAACAAATTAGGGGCAATAGTAGCAGATTTAACTAAAGACAATTTAGGTGAAAAAGTTCTTTTAAGAGAAGATGGTACTTCTATTTATATTACTCAAGATTTACATTTAGCTATACAGCGTTATGAAGATTATAAAATGGATAAAATGATATATATAGTTGGATCTGAACAAATTTATCATTTTAGGGTTCTTTTTAAATTATTAAAATTAATGAATTATAAATTTGTAAATAATTATTATCATTTGCCTTATGGAATGATTTATCTACCTGAAGGAAAAATGAAATCAAGAGAAGGAAAGGTTGTTGATGCCGATAATTTAATAAAAGATGTGAATATACTAGCAAAAAAAGAAATAATAATAAGAGATCAAACTTTAACTAGAGAAGAATTAGAAAAAAGATCAAATCAAATAGGTTTAGCAGCACTAAAATTTTTCATATTAAAATTTGATCCATTAAAAGATTTTACATATAATCCAGAAGAATCAATTGCATTTGAAGGTGAAACTGGACCTTATTTACAGTATACTTATGTAAGAGCAAATTCTATTTTAAAAAAATCCAAATTTAATCCTATCAAAGTAAATTATTCTAACTTAAAAGAAAAAGAAGAAATTTATTTAATCAATGAGTTGTTAAAATATATTGAAGTTGTAGAGAAAGCTGCTTTAGATCTAAAACCTCATTTATTATGTAATTATCTATTTGAATTAGCTCAAAAGTTTAACGAATTTTACCATAAATATCAAGTGTTAAAGGCTGAAGAAGGATTAAAAAATGCAAGATTAGGATTAGTTAAAGCTGTAAGTCAAGTTTTATCTAATGGTCTAAATATATTAAGTATAGAAACTCCTGAGAAAATGTAAATCAAAACATTTAAAAACTTTATAGAATACTAAAATCAAAATGCCGATAATGGGTTTGCACTTTATAAGAATAAATGTAGAAAAAAATACAAATATAACTAAAGATAGTAAAATAGAGATTAATAATAAATTTAAAATTACTGACATTTCACATCGAGAACCTCCTGTAAAAGGCGCTGGTGAAGTGGTTAGAATAGATTTTAATTTTACTGTTGATTACAGTCCGAAAATAGGAAAAATTTCTTTAGACGGCTATTTATTATATTTAGAGAAATCAAAATTAATAAAAACCGCTTTAGACGAATGGAATAAAAATAAGAAAGTTAATCAAGAATTATTATCTAAAATAATACAACCAGCTTTATACAGATGTCATTTAAAAGCTTTGCTTATGTGTCAAGAAGTTAACTTACCCCCACATTTACCTATAATTCCAAAACCTATCCCAAGAAAAAAAGCAGAAGAATATATAGGTTAAGCTAAATTCTTTATTTTTCCAAAATAATAAACTTTATCCGCTACTACAAAAACTTCGAAATTATTTAAATTCTGATTTAAAAAAGGACTTGAAAATTTTTCTTTTAAGACATCAGAACCTTCTGTTAATAAATTAAAAGAAGGTTGAACTATTAAAATTTTATTTTTATATTTACCTTTTAAGAAACATTTGTATAGTTCTTTTCTTACACCTTCTTTTAAATTTATCGCAGGATGCTCATGCCCAATAATTAATATTTTTGAATTTAAAGCATCTAACAAAATTTTATCTCCATGTAGAAATGCAATATCATTTATTTTATAATAATCAACTATCTCAAGATTTCTCTTATTTGCAATAGGGCCTAAAATTACATCATGATTCCCTTTAACTAAAATAACTTCTGCTTTTTCTAGTAAATAATCCAATAAATCTAAAGTATTTCTCCATTCTTGTTTTGAAATTGTACCAAACTCATGTTTTAAATCTCCGTTAATAATGATTTTTTCAGGATTAACTTTTTTAAAGATTTTATCCAACCTTTTTATCACATCATTAAATTCAAGTCTAGGTAATAAAATTCCTTGTTTGTTTAAATATTCTTCATGACCTATTTGAAAATCTGATAAAACTAGAATCTTTTCTTTTTTTAAATACAAAGATAAATCTACTATTTCTATATTCTTATAAATTTCCATAATATTAAAAAATAGTAAGATATAAATAGTTTTTCTGATTTAAATTTTTTGGGGTTAAACATGACTAAGTATATTGTTATAGCAGGAGGGGTAATGTCTGGCGTTGGTAAAGGTGTTACAACAGCTGCAATAGGTTTAATATTAAAAAACTATGGATATAAAGTAACCTCTGTAAAAATAGATCCTTATATTAATTATGATGCAGGAACTTTAAGGCCAACAGAACACGGAGAAGTTTGGGTTACTGATGATGGTGGTGAAATAGATCAAGATTTAGGTAATTATGAAAGATTTCTTAATGTTAATATTCCTAAAATAAATAATATCACCACAGGTCAAATCTATAAAACAATTATTGATAATGAAAGAAAGGGAAAATATTTAGGAGAAACAGTTCAATTTATTCCACACGTTCCTAATGAAGTAAAACGTAGAATAAAAGAAGCAGGTAAAGATTATGATATAGTAATAGTTGAAATTGGAGGCACAATTGGAGATTATGAAAATATACCTTATCTATTCTCAATGAAAAGTTTAGAAAGAGAAATTGGAAAAGAAAACATAGTTTATATCTTAATAACATATTTGCCAATTCCAGTTCATATAGGGGAGATGAAAACAAAACCAACTCAACAGGCAATTAAACTTTTAAGCGAAAATGGTATATTCCCAGATTTTATCATTTGTAGGGCAAAAGTTGCTTTAGATAAAATAAGAAAGAAAAAAATAGAAACTTATGGAAACATTCCATCTGATTATGTAATTTCAGAGCCTAATATAAAAACAACAATTTATTCTATCCCATTAGATTTAGAAAAAGAGAATTTAGGTTTAAAAATTTTAAAAGAATTAAAATTATCTGTAAAAAATGAACCTGATTGGAATAAATGGAAAGAATTAGTTAACAGCATAGAAAATCCAAAAAACTCTGTTAAAGTTGCTATTGTTGGTAAGTATGTTGATATAGGAGATTATAGTTTACAAGATAGTTATATTAGTATTAATCATGCTTTAGTACATGCAGGAGCTTCTCTAAATGTTGATATTAAAATTGATTGGTTAGATTCAAAAATGTTTGAAAATAATGAAAATGATCTTAATATTTTAAAAGATTATAATGGGGTTATTGTACCAGGAGGATTTGGAGCTTCTGGTGTTGAAGGAAAAATTAAAGCTATTAATTTTTGCAGACTAAATAATATTCCTTATTTGGGATTGTGCTATGGATTGCAGTTAGCAGTAGTTGAATTTGCAAGAAATGTTTGTAATTTAAAAAATGCTAATACGACTGAAATAAATCAAAAAACAGAATTTCCTGTTATTGATATATTACCAACACAAAAAGAAATTCTTGAAAAAAATGATTATGGAGCTACAATGAGGTTAGGAGCTTATTCTGCTATTCTAAAAGAAAATAGTAAAGTTTTAAATTTATACAAAGAAAATAGTAGATTACAAGAAGATATGAAAATTATTGAAGATATTAAAAAAGATAAAGATCAATTATTTAGGTTGGGTATTTTAAATTCTAATGAAAATCTAATTTTAGAAAGACACCGTCATAGATTTGAAGTTAACCCAAAATTTATTAATTTGTTAGAAAGTAAAGGTATTGTTTTTTCAGGTTATCATTTAAGAGAGGATAATACAAAATTAATGGAGTTTATAGAATTACCAGAACATAAATTTTTTATTGCAACTCAAGCTCATGTTGAATTTAAATCTAGACTAGGAAATCCTGCTCCTTTATTTTATGGTTTTATAGAAGCTTGTTCAAAAGATATTTAAACTTCTATTCTTTTAAAATTTAAAATGAAAGTAGATGTTTTAGCTTTTGGTGCACATCCTGATGATGTAGAAATTGGAATTGGAGCTACATTAATAAAATTAATAGATTCTGGAAAAAAAGTTGCAATAGTGCATTTAACTAAAGGTGATAAAGGAACTTACGGCAATGCAGAAATAAGAGAAAAAGAATTTAAAAACTTTTTAAAATTTACTAAAGCTAGTGGAGAAATTTTAGATTTTAGAGATTGTGAAATAGAAGACAATTATGAAAATAGATTGAAAATAGTTGATGTAATCAGAAAATATAAACCAGAAATTGTTTTTGCTCCTTATCATAATAATAGATTTTCACATAAAGATGGAACAGCTCATCCAGATCATATAGCAACTGGTAATTTAGTTAGATTTGCTTTAAGGTATGCTAAATTTAAAAACATTAAAAGAAAAGAAAAAGAACATTTAGTTAAAAGATTGTTTTATTATATGTTACCAAGAGATAAATTGCCTAATATTATTATAGATGTAACCAATTATATAAATAAATTGGAAAAAGCTTTAAAAATATACGAAAGTCAAATAAAACCTTTAGATAAAACAAAAAATTTATTTACAGTGATTAAATCTTTTAAAACTTTACACGGATCTTTAATAGGTTGTAAATTTGGAGAAGGATTTTTAAGCGAAGAACCATTAAAAGTTGATGAAAAAATTTTATTTGAAATTTAAGCTTTAATTTTTTGGGTTATTACTTCTAATCTATATTTTTTATGAACTATTGATTTTGCAATAAACCATTGTAACCTTGATAGTTCTTGCACTATTGGATTTTTTTCATTTAATCTATACATTTTAGCTTTACCAACAGTTCTTGTTTGTATTACTAATCTAATTTTAACTAAATCTTTCCAAAAAATCATTAAATTTGAATAACTTACTTTAGTATTTTTTGCTATATCTGTTAAACTATAATCAAAAGCTTGAAATGTTAGTAAAAAATCTAGTACTTTTAATTTTGGGCTGCTACCTACAACTTCCAAAAAACTTGATTTTTCTTTCACATCTTTGTTTAAATTTTTATAATTTATAAAATGACTTATTTCTTCAAACTAATTTTAGCTAGAACTTTATTATGCATTCTTTTTACAAATTCTATTTTATCATCTATTTTCATTATATCAGTGTAACCTTCTAAAATTAAATTAAACGCAAACGGGCTTGGAATTTCTGTAGAAATTTCTTCTATTTTAATTTTGTTTTTTTCTATATCTTTTAAAACTAATTCAGCATTCCTTATATCCATAAAATCTTCAAGAACTTCACGTCTAGCTTCTTTTAAAATCGGAAAATTATTGCTAATGCGTTTAACAGCGCTCATTAAAATCATTGAACTAACTTGTTGCCTACCAACTCTTCTTTTATTACCTTTATATTCTCTTAAAATCATTAATGACCGAGCTGCACAATGTCTAAATCTTCTTTTTAAAATTTCACCGTCTTCAATAGATTGTTCTAAAATTTTTCTTAAATTTTCTGATTTAAGTAATTTAAAAGCCCTTAATACCTGGATTTTTTTATTAGAACTTAAATAAAAACCATTATCAGTTACACTAATTTCTACATCTATATGTTGAAGTTTTGCAATTATAAATGCAATTGCTCTACTTAATACATTATTTACTCTACGTCCATATAAACTATGAAATATTACATATTTTTTATCTAAGTATTCATCATAATAAAACTCTACTAAAATTTTATTTTCATTTGGTATTTTAGCGTATAAATATTGTTCTTTAAAATATTCATAAATTGAATTAGCTGCATTATCTTCAACATATAAATAATTATTAATGAAATCTAAAATTTCTTTTTTTGATAAGTTTTTCTTAAATTTTTCTTCCATATATTTTCTAAATTTTTGAATTTCTAAAGCTAAATCAAAATTTAATGGCAACATTTCAGAAAACCAGGATGGAACTGTTGGTGGTCTTTGAGGAGAAGCTTCAACTTGAGCAACCATTCCTCTACTAAATTTATATTTATAAACTTGCCCACCCAAAACAAAAATATCACTAGGTGTTAAACGTTCTAAAAAATTTTCATCGATTTTTCCAACGACTTCATTTCCAATTTTAACTAAAACAAAAGTTTCATCTGGTATTGTTCCAATATTAGTCATATAAATTACTCTGGTTAATTTTCCTTTTTTTCCTATAAAACCAGTTTCTTCATCATACCATATTTTAGCATAAATATAGCGTTCTTCTAAACTAACATACTTTCCACTTAAATAATCTATAACTAATAAAAAATCTTCTTTATCTAAATTTCTAAAACAATAACTTTGCTTAATTAATTTCAGTAAATCATCGATATGTATTCTATCAGAAATTGCAATGCCTATAATTTCTTGGGATAAAACATCTAAACAATTTTCAGGAATATGTATCTTATCTATATTTCTTTCAACAGAATTTTTTATTAGTACAGCACATTCTACTAAATCATCTCTGTCTAAAACTATAACTTTACCTTTAACTGCATCATATAATTTATGACCAGATCTCGCAAATCTTTGCAAACCTCTAGCAATGGATTTTGGACTGCTAATTAAAATAACCAAATCAATATAACCTATATCAATGCCTAATTCTAAAGATGTAGATGTAACACAAACTTTTAACTCACCTTTTTTTAATCTATTTTCTATATCTAATCGATGAGTTTTACTTAAACTACCATGATGAGCTCCTATATTCTCTGTATAATTTTTAGGAAATTTTTCTTTTAAATGATGAACTACTCTTTCTGTACCACTTCTTGTATTTGTAAAAATTAAAGTTGTTCTATGTTGTTGTATTAAATCATCTAATAAATTATATAAATTAGTTTCAATTTCTTCTTGATTTGTATTTATCAAATCTTTAACAGGACATAAAACTTTTAAATCAATTTTTTTAGGAAATCTAACATCTGCTATTTTACAATTTCTAATTTTTTCATTGTTTAAACCTACTAAAAACTCAGCAATATTTTCTAATGGAGCAATCGTTGCAGATAAACCAATTCTTGTAATATTAAAATTACTTAAATTTTGTAAACGTTCTAAATTTAAACTTAATTGAACACCTCTTTTATTTTCAGCTAAGCTATGTATCTCATCTACTATAACGTACTTTACATATTTTAAATGTTCTTTAAATTTTATCGACGTTAAAATTATGCTTAATGATTCTGGTGTTGTTATTAAAATATGTGGAACATCTCTTAACATTTTTTGTTTTTCAGCAGCTGTTGTATCACCTGTTCTTACAGCAACTTTTATCTTAATCTCTTTATTTTTTTTCTTAGCAATTTCTATTATTTCTTTTAATGGTTGTTCTAAGTTTCTAAATATATCATTGTTTAATGCCTTTAAAGGAGAGATATAAACACAATAAATTTTATTTTCTAATTGATCTTTTTCAGCTAAATTTACTAATTCATTAATTATGCTTAGAAAAGCAGTTAATGTTTTAGTACCTCCAGAAGGAGCGCTTATTAATATGTTATTTTGTTTATGAATTTCCATTACCCCATATAGTTGAGGCAAACTAAACTCTTTAAAAGTATTAAAAAACCATTCTTTTACTATAGGATTAAGTATTTTAATTATATCTTGATCTTTATAAGGTTGTTTTAAAAATTCTATCATAATCATCTCATATAGAAATAAGTTTTATAAGTTTATTGATAAATTTATTAGATATAAAGATTTTTATAATTTTTGTTCTTCTATAAGAGATTTAAATTTCTTTCTATAATCTTCAACTTCTTCATTTATTAAATTAGATATAAAATTATCAAATTCTGTAACAAAAATTTTAGATTCTTGAAGCATAATTTTCACTTCATTTTCCTTTCCAATTCTCATATAATATTGAGCATCAATTCTTTTTTCTTTATGATTATTAATAGTTTTTACTCTTTCTTTTCCAAGTAGTTTTTCAATTATAAGTATAGAACAAAAGTGATTTTCACATTTTATCCCGATTTTTTGTAAGAAAGAATATAGTGCATAATACTCGGCGTAATATGTAATAACAGTTGCCCAAAGTAAATCTTTATCGTTAAAATCTTTTTCAGCTCTTCTTAAAGATAATTTTGCTTCATTCAAATAAGATTTTGCTAGAGACCCATCCGGTTCAGTTATTTTTAAACCATCTTTTAATTTAACACACCATTTTAAACTATTTTGTTTATTTTTCATACTGGTTCCACATTAAATTCACAAAAAATGAATGATCGTTTAAAATAACATGATTCTCTTGAATTTTTTTAATAAGTGCTGCTTTCATTTTAAATGATTTAACAATATTGCTTTCTGAAATTTGTATTTCATGAAATTTATTAGGTAAAATATAATAAGGTAATTTAATTTTTCTCTTAGAAACCAATAAAATATCTATATCTGGACTATTATTTGCTGTAAATCTTGCAAAACTTCCGAAAATAATAATCGTAGTTGAAAGATTTTTAATTTCTTTAAGGAAAGACTTAAAAAAAGTATACTTTTTTAAGAAAATAATAGTTTTGTAGATTTCTGATTTTAAAAGTAAAAATTTAGTTTCTATATTATCTAAATTTAAGAAAAAATATCTATTTTTTCCATGGATTTCTGATTTTAGAATTCTCGATTTAGTTAAATTTTCTAAAATTCTTTGAGTTGTTTTTAGTGGTAATCTAGATAATTTACTTATCTCTCTAAGGTAAAACCTTCTAGAGTAATCTCCTAAATATAAACTTAAAATGATTAATTCCTTGTTTCCTTTTTGATACATATGTATCTATTAAGATACAGAAAAATATTTAAATCTTTCTATCCTCTCTTAAAATAATTGACGTGTTTATATACATATATTACTTATTTTACTTAAATAAGTAAAAATTTTAAATACATTAGAAATTACAAAACTTTTTAACAACTCTTAACTCCAAATTCATCTAACAAATTTTTCTTAACAAAAATAGGAGCATCTTCTCTTACTGCAACTGCAACAGCGTCGCTTGGTTTAGAATCTAAATTCAAAACTTTACCATCTTGCTTTAAAATTAAATTAGCATAATAAGTTCCTTCTCCAATCTCAGATATTTTAGCCATTGTAACTTTTACTTTAAAACTTTGCAAAATATCTTCAATTAAATCGTGAACTGTTGGTCTGAAATCAACATGTTTTTTAATGCCCCTATCTATAGAATAAGCTTGAAATTCATCAACGCTTAAAATGAGAGATTTGCAGTTATTTGTTAAAAACAAACCATTTACAGTTACATTAACATCAGTTTTGTAATAATCATCAACAGACAAAGCTTTTAAAATTTCTTCTTCTTTTATTTCTTGAATCCCAGGAATTTTAATTTCTTCTTTTGGTTTAAAAGTAATTAAATAAATATTAGTTAAAATCAGAGCTATTAAAATGATCATTAGTAATAAATAGATCTTATTAAATTTATGTTGCGGTTTTTCTTTAATTTGCTTCATATTTTATTCCATTAAAATTTCTTCTTCTTGTACAAAATGTTTAACAACTTCATCTATATTTTTTACTTCTATGATTTCTATTCCTATCTCTTCTGTAAAGCTAACTTCTTTAGGGATATAATTAATCTGGCAATATTCAGCAGAATCATAAGTGTTACAGCTAATAACTCTCTCATAACCTTTGGTATTACTTACCTTGCTTCCAGCAGGAACTAGAAATTTTTTCGCTCCAACTTCTTTAGCAGCCTTTGCTTTTTCAGTAATAGCACCAACTTGTCCAATACTACCATCTTGTTCTATAGTTCCAGTTATCATTACATCTTGGTTTACATCTTTATTTAGTAAAGCAGCTACTGTTGAAATTGCCATAGCAGATCCTGCGCTAGGCCCACCTATGATACCAGCATCAGCTTTTATTTGATATATTATATTTAAATTACTTAAATCTATATTAGTATAATTTCCTGCAACTTCTGCTGCAGTTCTAGCTGAAAACTGCGTGTTAAAATCAGCTAGAATATCATTAATATTAACTAAAACCAATCCGCTCCCAGGTCTAACTTCTGTTATTAACTGAGCTACAACCCCTTGTTGATTGCTATCTACAGCAGGTAAATTCATAGTTATTTGTTTAAATTTAGCATCATCAACTTTAATGGTTTCAATTTTTTCTTTTATACTAAATCTTCCTATAAATGCACCTGTTAAAAATACTATTATAACTAAAATAAGAATTGTATATGCTTGATTTTTCATAATTTTTAATGAATTTTTTGAATATAAAAAGGTTTTCTTTAATTAATCCTAATTTTTATAATATCTTAACATTCTCTAGATCTTTAAAATGAGAATCTTTCGTTAGAATCTTTAGATTATAAAGAAGAGAAGTTGCTAAAATAAATGAATCTAACATCCCCCATCTTTCAATTTTCTTTTTTCTCTTATAATTTAATTCTCCTGCTAATTTTGATATATCTAAATTTAAGTTTATTATTTCTGTTGTTGCTACAATAATATTTATTAAATCTTTATTGTATAAATTTTGTTTTGAAGCCCAATTTGAAATTTCTGAAATAGATACAATACTCGTATAGCATTTTTCTTTTTTTAAAGTATCTCTAACTACTTTTCCTTTATCACTTTTTATAAAAAGTTCTACCCAAGCTGATGTATCAACTAGCATTTGTATTAATATCTGTCTAATCTATCAGAATAATTCCTTTTGAAAGGTTTCGCTTTTTTTGCAATTCCAAAAGCTTTTTCAATAAGTTCCAATCTTCTTTTTTTTAGTAAACCAACTTCCACTTTTTCTCCTTCTTTAATTTGTTCTCTTACAACAACTTCTTTTGGTAACAAAATCCCTAAAGAAGTTCCAACTTTCCTAACTTTTACTTCAAACATCTCTCCCATATAAGATTATAATATATTATAATATTTAAAGCTTTTGATTTTATGTTTAGTATATTTTTGTAAAAATAAAAAAGAACTGTAAAAAATTTTATCAAAAAAGGAAAAGAGGAAATAAATTAATATGGGAAAAGTTATATAAAATGGAATAGCATAATAATAAAATGCGCAAAGTCATAATATCCATGTTTATTGCGATTCTTTTTGTTTCTTTAGTACAAGCAGGACATACCGAGTGGTATCAGCAGACTGACTGCTATGAGCGTCTGCGTCCAAATGTCGAGCCATGTCAGCAGCAATATGATGAATTGAGGGATGCACATCAAAAAGCTCCCGAACCAGCAGAAGAACC
>CAYHUI010000001.1:16854-61767 GCA_964360175.1 Candidatus Woesearchaeota archaeon | reverse complement strand
TTATATAAAAATGCCTTATTTAGTTAAAAAAAGAAAATTTTATAAATAAGTTTTATTTTTAAATTTATTAATGCAGAAAAGTAATGCAGTTGTAGTGAGGGGGATTCTAATATTTTTATTAATGATTGCATTTTTAATATCTTTTTCTTCTAAAATCGTTATTGCTCCAAGCCATCCTGTTTACATCGATCCAGAAACTGGTAAAATAATAGATCCTATAACTGGTGAAGAAATAATCACAGAAGATATAAATTCATGGGAAGATGTATTCTTTACCAAAGAACATGAAGATGAAGAAGAATTTCAGGATTTTGATGAAGGTCTAACTCATGGTGATTTTTTCTATTTTTTTGATAGATGGTGGGATTACAATTTTGAAGATCCAGAATTAGTTATACAAGAAAAAATTCTTGAAATACAAGTAGAAATAGAAGAAGGAGATTATGTAGATGCAGGAGATTCAGCAGAGCAGCTTGTTAATGCCATAGAAAAACATGAAGATTCTATTAATGATGTTGAAGGTATTGATAATATTATAGAAGAAGAGCTAACAGTTTTGCAACAAGATGATATTTTAGATGAAATAAAAGTGGGATTAGTAGAAGCTGTAGATGCAGGTGAAATTACAACAGAAGATGCTTCAGCTACTCATATAGATGATGTTTTAACTCAATTTGCTTCTCTTGAAAGTGCAGTTGAAACTCAAAAGGATGAATTAGAAGAATTAGTTGCATTAGAAACCGGAACAACAGAATTAGAAGTAGAGCTTAAAGTTACTAATGTATTAGAAGAAGAAGCAGGTTTGAATGATGTATTTGAACAAGAAGTTACTGAAGAATTTCAAGCTGCAGAAGCTTCTTTAGAAGAAATTAAATTAGAAGCTGAAACAGCATTAGAAGAAGGGATTATTGATGAAGCTACATTTAACGAAATTCATACAATTACAGATGATATAGAATTAAAATTGCAAAAATGTGAATATAATTATAATTTAGATGAATTCAGAGAAGCATTTGAAGATCTTGTTGAGGCAGAAGAGTCAATTTTAAATGTTGATGAAATACTTACACATTATGAAGAATTAGAAACTCTTTCTGAAGAGGATAGAATTAATTTAGAACCACAAATTGAAGGTGATTTAAGTGATCTTTTAGAGATAGTTGAATTCCATCACGATGAGATTGAAGAAGAAAATACAGAATTTGTTATAGAATATGAAGAAGTTAAAGATGAATTAATATCAACATTACCAGAAGATGAACAATACAAATACGAAAGTATGTATGAGCGATCAAAGAACGTAATAGAGCTTGCTGAAAAATTAAAAGATGAGTATAATAATATAGACTTTGAAAGATTGATGGTAGAGGTTGGTGAAGAGGAAGCTAGTAGAATATTAATAGAAAAATTTGCTCAAGAATACGAAATTGCTTATGGTGAACCTTTTATTCCACCAGGTATATCTCATGAAGCTATAGAGTTAGATGTATTTCCTCTTGGTCTACCCCCTATTGATATAAAAGAAGGTGAGGGGGTTGGTAAAGAAGTTGGTGGTTTTGTTGAAGGTTATACTTATACAAATCCTCAGTCTAAATTTGAATATACATTTTATAGGGACCATTACTTTTTTAAAACACCTGCTGGCATTGAATATGAAGTAAAATACAATGAAGATTACGTATTTCCAGAAGCTTATAAACAAGGTAATGAGGTTCATACCTATACATTAGAAGATGGAACAATACATACTTATACCCCAACAGGCTATAAAGTTACATTACCTGATGGAACAGAGCAAACTTATAAATATGATATAGGAGATACTTATTCAACATCTAGTGGAGAAAAATTTACTTATAAACCAACAGGTTATGAATTCTATACAGGAGAATCAAATATTCCGTATGATTATCATCCTGAATGGAATACATTTGTTTCATCCAATGGTTGGATTTACAAACCTGAAGGAGAGAGATATGGAGAGATAATATATGATAATGCAGAACAAGATTATTCGCATGAAGATCCTGAAACAGGAGAAATATGGACTTATAATCCTGAAAAGGATAGATGGAATTCTGATAAAGGAAATACTTATACACCTTCATTAGTATATTATCCAGCAGGATGGGAAGATGAAGGATCTTATACAACTGATGAAGGAGAAGAATGGGATTATGATGAATCAAAAGGAAGATGGGTATCTTCAACAGGAAAAACCTATGAACCTTCATTAACATCTTATACTGATGAAACTTCAGGAGATACTTGGACTTATAAATATAATGAAGCGAGAGGAGAATATATTTATCAATCATCTACTGGAGAACATTTAAGTTATGATTATGATCCATCTAAAGGAACTTGGGCTTATCAATCTACTACTAGTGGACAATATTATGATTATGTACCAGGTTCTTATGATTATGATAAGGGCAGTTATGTAGTTCCTGAATCTAGTGGAGAAGGTTATCAAGGAAGTTATTATAATGTTGTTTATGATTCAACATCAGGATATTATTATTACGACCCTTCGTACACTGGAGAGGATTACAGTGGATCTTACCAAAGCGGAGAAGGATACAGTGGATCTTATTATGGAGGGGGAAGTTATCAAACAGGAGATTATTATGGTGGAGAAAGTTATTCAGGAGGACATGAAAGTTATAGTGGAGGAAGTTACGGGGGAGAATCTGGCGGTAGTAGTGGAGATTATGGCGGTGGTGGAACGGGTTATACAATAGCAGTATTATTATTTGTAAGATTTTAATTCTCTTTATCTTTAATTAATTTTATTATTTAAGAAAAAATTTAACTTATAACAAACCTTAATATAGCAGCAATACCACCAATACCTTTTAACTGCATACCTTCTCTTGTTTCTACAGAAATTATTTCTACCTTAGTCCCATAATTATTTGCTTTATTTTCATAATCTTCTATTTCTTTATCATCCAAACTTTCAGATAATAATAAAATTTCTATAGCACCCAATTCTAAAGCTTTATCTACCTTTTCTTTACCATAAATTGCTTTGCCTGTATCTTTGTTTAGCAATTCAAAAAATTGTTGCATTAAATTTTTTTCTTTTGTAATTTCCTCTTGTATAAGTAAATCCTTGCTTTTTTCAACTAATTCTTGCAATCCAAATTCTCCTGTATAACCTAAATCTTTCATTCCAATAACTTTTTTCTTTAATTCCTTAATTAAATGATCTCCTTCTAAAAAATATTCTTTTGTAGGACCTGGTCCCCCTAATATAATACCTTTAAGTTCTTTCATTTCAAAAAATTCTTTTTTAGCAGCCTCTCCAATCCTATCATAAAATTCATTAGCAGCTTCTTCTCTTAATCTTGCATAACGGGCTTGACTGAAGCCTCCAGCCTTAACTTTTCCAGGAACACCAGAAGTTAAATTTACTAACTCTATAATAGAAGTTCCTTTTAACAATCCAATACTAGCTTCTCTATTATCTAAAATTATTAAACCATATGTTTCTTTCACTTCTAACATATCTTCCAGAATATTTAAAACAAAAGTTTGATCGCATCTGTACATTCTAGTTTTGATAGGTTCGAGTGGTTCTATGCTCCATACTTTAATATCAATTTGACTTTCTTTTTGAGAAACATCTCCAGCAAATACTGCTAATCCATTTTCAGGAGTTTTTTTATACAATCTTAAATGTCTAATACACTTCTCTAAAGAATCTATAACATTTTTTCTTGTTCTTGAATCTTTTATATTAGTTGCAGTGCCTTGTTCCTGTTGTAAATGTTGGATTATTTTAATTAAATCATAACCTGCTGGAATGTAAACTGAAACTAATTCTGTATGCCTGCCTCTAATATTAGCTAATTCTTTGATAAATTTTTTTAGACTTAGTTTTTGTTTTAAAGTTAATGCCATTTTTAAAATTCTATCTTAAATTCTTTTCCAAAATTGATTTCTTTTGCATTATGTGTTTCTTTGATTTCTTTTGAAATGGATTTAAATTTTAAAGGCAAAGTTAATTTTTTTAATTCTGAATTTAAACTTAAACCATTATCTTTTTTTTCCTTCCAAATTCTACTATTTAATTCTATTAAATCTTTAGTTGAAAATTTTAATTTATATTTATTTTCTATTTTTGGGAATTTTTCAAAATGAATATCTTTATTTCTTAAATCTTTATAGATTTTATATGTGATTAATGGTATAACCGGAGATAATAATTTTAATATGTTGTCTAAACAATAATTTAATGTATAAATTGCTGATTTGTCATTTTTATAAGCTCTTGATTTTACCAATTCGATATAATGAGATGCAAAAACTTCCCAAATAAAACTTTTTATTTTTATGGTTGGATTATGAAAATCATATTTTGCATAATTTTTTTCAGCAAACTCAATTAAATTATTTAACTCTTGTATTATCCATTTGTCTAATTCTTCTAATCTATTTGTTTTGGTGTATTTAAACATAGAAATAAATCTTGCAATATTCCAAATTTTATTTAAAGTTTTAGATGCACCTTCTATCCTATCAAAAGAACATCTTAAATCACCTTTGGTTAAATTACCTTCTGTTGCGCACCATAATCTAAATGGTTCTGCTCCAAATCTATCTAATATATCTTTAGGATCAATTACATTACCCTCGCTTTTACTCATTTTATAACCTTTATTATCAACAATATGATAATTTATCCAGACATCTTTAAATATATTTTTTTTAGTTAACAAATAAGATTTAATTAAAGTATAATATAACCATGTTCTAATTATTTCTTTTCCTTGTGGTCTTAATGTACACGGAAATACTTTTTTAAAGAATTTATTATTTTTAGAATATCCTAAAATGTAAAATGGAGTGTTAGAACTGTCAAACCATGTATCAAAAACTCTTGTTTCTCCTATAAATTCAGTTGAACCGCATTTACATTTATTAATTGGAGGTTTTTCTTTCCACGGCTGATAATATTTTCCTTTTTTTGGAACAACAATTTCATTGCAATTTTCACAATACCACAGAGGAATTTCAGTTGCATAAAATCTTCTTCTGCTAATAGGCCAGTCCATACTTATAGAATTAATCCAATCAAATAAAATTTGTTTACTTTTAGAATCATAAAAATCAATTTTTTTTGCTAATTTTTTAACTTCGTTTTTAAATTCTAGTTGTTTTAAATAATATTCTGGCATTTCTATAAATTCAATTGGATCTTTACTTCTTTCACATACAGGATGTCTATGTATTATTTTTTCTTGTTTTACTAACAAATTTCTATTCTTTAATTCTTCAATAATTTTTTCTCTTGCAATTTTAACTTTTAAACCTTTTAAAAATCCTGCATGTTCATTCATAACCCCATCTTTATTTATTGCTATAACTAAAGGTAATTTCATCTCCCTAAAAAATCTTATATCTGATATATCCCCTGCAGAACACATCATAACCAAACCAGTTCCTTTTTCAATCTCTGCTAATGGATGTGATTTTATTGGAACTTCTTTGTTAAAAATTGGAGTAATTGCTGTTTTTCCATTTAAATGTTTATATCTTTTATCTTTTGGATTATATATAACCATAGCGCATGTGCATATTAATTCAGGCCTTGTTGTTCCTATGATAATATCTTCTTTAGTTTCTTTCACTTTGAATTTTACATCATTAAAAGTCGTTGGTAATTCTTTATAATCAATTTCTGCGTCTGCTAAAGTTGTTTGACAGCCAGGACAAAAATTATTAACGCGCTCATCTTCATAAATTAAATTTTTATTAAATAAATCAATAAAAGTTTCTTGTGTTAATTTTCTATAATCAGCAGAATCAGTTTCGTAAATTTCTCCTATATCATTACCTTTATTCCAAGAGTTAAAACTAATTCCGCATCTTAAAAAAGATTCAACAGAAGCTAAACTAGATTCTTCTAATATTTTTTTGCAAAGTTCTATTGCTTCCTCCCTTGATAATTCTGTTAGTTTAACTTTAAATTTGTATTCAGCTGCAATCTCTATTGGCAAACCATTTCTATCCAATCCTAAAGGAAATAAAACTTCGTAATTTAACATTCTTTTAAAACGTGCAAACATGTCCATTAAAACATAAGTTGTAACTTGTCCTATATGAACTGGTGTATTTACATAAGGTGGGGGGGTATCTATAGAATAAATCTTTTTCTTTGTTTTTTTATCAAACTTGTAAATTTGATTTTTTTTCCATGATTCATAAATTGGTTTTTCAAAATCTTTGGACCATATTTTATCTTTTATTTTTGGATTAAACATGTTAATCTTATTCTAGAAGTATTTTAAATAACTTTCTACATACTAAAAATAAATACAATTTATCTACTTAGTTTTAAACCAGGAACTTTCTTTTTCTCAATCATAGTAAGATAAAGTAAAGTGTAATAAATTTGATTTATTAAAATAGAAAACATAATAACTATTGAAATTAAAATAATAAAAATAATAATACCAGTAGGAAATCCAAATGCAAAACCAAATAAAAATGCGATTCCTAAACTAATCCATGTAATTAAACTTGTTAATGGTCTAATACCTATTTCGAAAGTGGCAATTTCAGGAATAATTTTTATTGCTTTACCAAGTTGCTTAACTGATTCAATAAAATTTCTTTCAGTTACGATCATCGCTGGGAGTACAAGTTTACCTGCAATACCTGTAATTAATCCAATAAAACCACCTGCTGCTCTTAATAATCCTCCTTTTCTTCTTAAAGAACTTATTAATATAGTTATTAAAAGTTCGACTAAAGAAAATAATAAAATATCTAAAATATTTTTTATTGCACGTTTTAATCCAGACAATACTTTTGTGTTTTTACCTTGTGCAACTTCGTGAACCATCCAAGATTGTGCTGCTCCAAGAAATGTTGTCCATACATAAATAAATAAAATAAAAATTAAAAAATTTGCAATAATAGATATTGAGACATTTATAGCTACTCCAGTTTTACTTGCTAATAAAAAAGAAATAGGAAATAAAAAGAAAAATAAAATACAAAATATAATTACGCTAAAAATTAATAAAAATGGGATTACAAGAAGTGATTTATCTCTCCCAATAAAAGATAAACTTTTAGTAAAGATATACCATGCATTTGCCAACCTATCAAAAAACCCCATATTATTTTAAAAAATATTTAATTAATAAACATTTCCATATTTGTCGAAATATTTAAATAGCTTGGTCTAAATTTTTAAAGTAGTTTGGGAACGTAGCTCAACCTGGGAGAGCACATGACTGAAGATCATGGTGTTGTGGGTTCAAATCCCACCGTTCCCATTTAAATTTATAGAAAAATTAATAAATAAGTAAACTTAATAAAATTTAAAAGAGAGGTGTTTAAAATTTTTAGAAGAGATAAAAAAGGTGCAATTGAACTTTCTATAACTACCATAATAGTTATTGTTTTAGGAGTAACTTTACTTAGCTTAGGTTTAATTTTTGTAAGAGGGATATTCAGTCAAGTAGAACAACTAACAAAAAGATCTTTTGAAACTGCTGAAGGGGAGATTGGAAAAATTTCTGGTGTTGATAGCTTAATTACAATATCTCCAAGAAGAATTGACGTTGCTAAAGGATCTGCTAGTGTTGTCGATGTTATAATAGCTAATTTTGAGGCTGAGGATATTACATCAATTGCTACAGTATCTAGTCCACAAGGCATAGATTGTGTATTTGGAGATTCTCCTCAATTAAGTACGACATCTAAATCTTATACTATAGCTTCAGGAGAACAAGTTGCAATACAACTGATAGTAGACGAACTTGGAACTGGTGGTTTAGGAACTAAAGTTTGCACTATTACGGTAAGCGGAAGTAGTGATTCTGATAAAACTGAAAGTTTGGTAATTAATGTTGTGCAGAAGAAAGGTTTATTTGGATAAACTTAAATATTAATTAAATTTTTATTTAATTATGAATATTAAAGCTAATACTATAAAATATTATTTACATTCAGCATTATTTGAAGCAAAATTTTATGGTCCAGTATATGTATTATTTTTTCAAAGGTTTAATTTATCTTTAACTCAAATTATGTTTTTTCTATCTGCATAGGGAATAACAACTTTATTTTTTGAAATTCCAACTGGAGCTGTATCGGATTATATAGGAAGGAAAAAAACTTTAATCATATCTTCATTAATTTTATTTTTAACGTTTTTAGTATTTGCATTTGGAAATTCTTATTTATTATTTATAATAGCTTATATTTTAATGGCTATTGGTTGGTCATTTGAATCAGGTACTTCAGAATCTTTAATTTATGATAGCTTAATCCAAAGTAAAAATGTAAAAGATTTTAAGAAAATACAAGGTGTTAAATTTTTCTTAACTAATTTAATGATTGCAATAAGTTTTTTACTTGGTGGATTTTTATTTAAAATTGATGTTAGACTTCCTTACATTATGACTGCAATAATGATTTTTATTGCTTTGATTATAGCTTCAACTTTTGAAGAACCTAAGAGAACTTTACCAAAAAAATCTCATTTTATTCATATAAAAGAAAGTATAAAATTTTTATTTACTCATGATTATTTAAGGAGTTTAGTTTTATTTTCAGTTGTAATAACTACAGCTGTTGTATTAAGTTATTTTTTAAATCAACCCTATTTTAGATTAATTGGATTACCAGTAGAAATGTTTGGGGTTGTTTTAGGCATATCATCAATATTAATTGCTATTATATCTAAATATGCTTATAAAATTGAAGGAAGATTAGGAGAAAAAACCTTAATGTATTTATTCCCTATCTTGATTATTTTAAGCTATGGTTTAATGGGAATTTTCTCTTTTAATTTTGCATTTATTTTTTATTATTTTTTGAGTTTTTCTGATGGATTAAATAGACCTATTTTAAGTGATTATTTTAATAAACATATAAAATCTTATAATAGAGCTACTGTTTTATCTGTTAAAAGTGCTTTAACTAATTTATCATTTATCATTTTTGCTCCTGTTGCAGGTTATTTAAGTGATACAATTTCATTACAAACTACATTTATTATAATAGCAATATCTGTTTTAATATTAGCTTTAATTTTGTTGGTGAATATATTTAAAAAGAGATAAAAAGAAAATCTGATATTAAGATATTAACTAGGTACGATGAAGAAACTAAAAAAATTAAATCAATAGAAAATGAAGGAATAGCTATATCTATGAGGGATGATAATAATATTTTAATAACTTTAATAAATGCAAATACAAGTATTTTTATTAGGGATAAAGCTTTTGTAGAATTAATGAAAAAATTATTTTCAGAAACTTATAAAAACGCGCTAGAAATAAAAGAATAAAATGTTAAAAATATATAACACATTAACAAGAAAAAAAGAAATCTTTAAATCTATTAAGAAGAATAAAGTAAATTTATTTGTTTGCGGCTTTACAAGTTATGATTATCCCCATATAGGACATGCTAAAACTTATGTTAATTTTGATGTTATTGTTAGATATTTAAGATATAAAAAATATAATTTATTTTACTTACAAAATGTAACAGATTTAGACGATAAAATTATTAACAGGGCTCAAGAATTAAATACAAGTGTTAAAGAAATTTCTAGAAAATTTGAGAAAATTTATTTAGAAGATATGAAATCTCTAAAAATAAATTCAGTAAATAAATATGCAAGAGCAACTGATCATATTAAAGAAATTATAAGTCAAGTTAAAAGATTAATAGAAAAAGGTTATGCTTATGAAATTTCAGATGGAATTTATTTTAACTTAAAAAAATTTAAAAATTATGGTAAATTATCTAGGAGAAATATATTACAAGCAGAAGATGCTGTTACAAGAATTGACGAATCTAAAACCAAAAAAAATAAAGGTGATTTTTGTTTATGGAAATTTTCTAAACCAAATGAACCAACATGGAAAACTAATGTTAAAGAAATAAAAAATGGAAGACCGGGTTGGCATATTGAAGATACAGCAATAACAGAAAAATATTTAGGACCTCAATATGATATACATGGTGGTGCTCAAGATTTAATTTTCCCACATCATGAAGCAGAAATAGCACAAATGGAATCAATTTCTGGAAAAAAACCTTTGGTAAGATATTGGATGCATACTGGTTTTTTAAATGTTAAAGGTAAAAAAATGTCAAAATCTTTAGGAAATTTTGTTACTATTAGAGATGCTTTAAAAAGATATGATGCAGAAACTTTAAGATTTTTCTTTATCTCAACACATTATAGAAGTCCAATTGATTTTTCTGAAAGGAATTTAGTACAAAGTAAAAATGCATTACAAAGAATAAATGATTTTATGAATAATATTAAAAATAAAAAAGATAAAGTTAGTAATAAATTAATACAAAAAACAAATAAAGATTTTATTGAAGCAATGGACAATGATTTTGATACACCAAAAACATTAGCTGTTATATTTAATTTTATCAGAGATGCAAATAAATTAGGTGCAGGAAAAAAATGTTATAAATTAATGTTAGAATTAGATAAAGTTTTAGGGATATTAAAATTAAAAGAAGAAAAGATTTCCAAAGAAATTAAATTGTTAATAGAAAAAAGAGAAAAAGCAAGGAAAGAAAAAAATTACAAATTAGCTGATAAGATAAGGGCTCAATTAAGAGAAAAGGAAGTTATTTTAGAGGATACAGAAAAAGGTGTTGAAGTTAAATTTATTAAATAGAAACATTTTTAAAAACATATAATCCCTAAATTTCTACAATGGGTATATATGATATACAAGTAAATGAACTAATAAAAAAAGCATCTGAAGAACTTAAAAAAATAGATGTAATGAAAGCACCTGAATGGAGCAGATTTGTTAAAACAGGTACTAGTAAAGAAAGACCCCCAGTAGATAGAGATTGGTGGTATGCTAGAAGTGCTTCTGTATTAAGAAAACTCTATATCTATAATAGTCCAATTGGGGTTTCAAAATTAAGAAAAAAATATGGTGGTAAAAAAAATCTAGGCCATAAACCAGAACGAACTTATAAAGGTTCAGGAAAAATAATAAGAACTATATTTCAACAATTAGAAAAGGCTGGTTTTGTAAAACAATTAGATAAAAAAGGGAGAAAAGGAAGGATATTAACTACAAAAGGAAAATCGTTTTTAGATAAATTAGGAAAATGAATGATCTAGAAGGATTAAAAAAGAAAAAATTACAAGAATTAGAACAACAATTGATACAACAACAAAATGAATCTTTAAAAGAACAACTTGAACTACAACAACAAATCGAATATTTAGAATCAGTAGTTAAAAAATATCTAGCTAAAGAATCAATTTCAAGATACGGAAATTTAAAAGCCGCCCATCCTGAAAAAGCAATTCAAGTTATTACATTAATAGCACAAGCAATTCAATCTAATAATATAACAGAAAAAATCACAGATGCAGAATTTAAATTATTACTACAAAAATTACAAACTAAAAAAGAGTTTAAAATAAGAAGAATATAAAATTTTTTAAAAAGTTTAAATAAGACAAAAAATGGCGCATTATAAAAGTACTGCAAAAAAGGCAAGATTGGCAAAAAAAGGGAGACAGACTAGATGGGCTCCCTTTTGGATTATTCCTAAAATTTACAGATTAGGAAGAAGGGTTCATCCTAGCAGACATACATCTATTAAAAGACATTGGAGGAGAGTTAAAACTAAAGTTTGAAAATGGCAGATGAATTAATTTATACAATACCATTAAGAAAAGAAATTTCTAAAGTCGCAAACTATAGAAGAACTAAAAGAAGTGTTGTTGAGGTAAGGAATTTTATAAAAAAACATATGAAAGTAAATGAAGTTAAAATTGGAAAATATTTAAATAAAAAACTTCACGAACGTGGTAGAAAAAATCCTCCACATAAAATTCAAGTTAAGGCTATTAAAGAAAATGAAATTGCTAAAGTAGAATTAGTTAATGTAGAATTTGAAAAACCAAAAGATGTTAAAAAAGAAATTTCTAAAGAAAAATTAGAAGACCAAGTTAAAGAAGAAAAAATTGAAGAGAAAGGAGAAGTTAAAAATATTAAAGATAAATAAATTATAACCTATTTAAATTTTGCAAATATTCTTTATGATCATAATTCCATGTTAAAGTTTTTGGATTAAATAAGCGATAAAAATTCTGTTTGTATGTCTCTTGAAAGTTTGTTTCTTCTCTCCAATATTTTGCTGATTTTGGATAATCTATTAAAAAAATTTTATTTTCAATATGTTTTGCTCTATATTCAGGGAGGATATTACTTAAAATATGAACCATTTTTGAATTGCTTGTTAAAATATAAAATAAAGTTAGATCTTCATTTTCATTGATTGATGGAAAAACAACAACTGATAAAACATTTTTTGAAATTTTTTCAGAAAATTCTATTATTTGTTTTTTATTTTTTAGTTTTAAAAATAAATAAAAAGCAACGTTCTCGTTAAAAGCAAAAGGATCGTATTGTATTCTTATCTGCTGGAAAAAGTCATCAAAATTTTCATGTAAATCTCTCATTATTTTTTGTATGTGAGCAACACCTAAATTCTCACTTTTAATCCTTTTAACTCTTGGTGAACTAATATTATCCCATATAGAATCTCCAAAAACTTCTTTTAATTTAGCCCAGACTTTTTTAGAAGATTTATGCTCTCTGAAATATTCAAATATTACCGGTATTATAAAAGGGTTATCTGCGATTTTTGGATGTAATTTAACTTTATGCTTACTAGAAATATTTTTATGTAAAATTGAGTTAAAATAAGAATTATCTAACTCTGATTCATGTGGAAATTCTAAATGTCCTTTATGATTAACTATTTTATGGAATGGAGAATAATAAGCTATTGGTGTTCTTGAGACAAAAATATGTAAATCTTTTATTAAATCTTTTTCTAATGCAGTATTCCAAAATATCTTAAACTCTTCTAATCTAGCTATTGGTAATAAATACATTGTTAAATAAGAATTCTCAAAATTTTTAAAAGTGACGCCTTTTACAAGATAGATTTTATGGGGGATTATATCTAATAATTTTTCATTTTTTAAATCACTTATTTGCACTATTACTGGAATTAAGCCAAGACTTTCATATTTTATGTAAGGATAATATGTAAACACATTTTTTTTTAGATGATTAAACCAGCGCCTTATTGTTCTATCACTAATCTTTTTATTACTGACTAAAACAGAATTTGCAATTTCAACAGAATTCATAAAACTTTGTCTTCTAGTTAAATTATACATAAATTCTAAGATTTTTTTATCAAATAATCTCTTAGTCATATGGTCATAAACGTAGTAAAAATGTCTATATAAATTTATCTTTTTTTAATTTTTTAGAGCTTAATCGAGGATGATTTTTATAATTTAGTCATTTTATTAAATTTTTCGTCCTACCAATCTTTTATAAATAAAAACGATTGATTTAGCTATGATTAGGAAGTATCAAAATAAAAATATTGTAATTTTATTAATAGTGTTAATTTTAACTTCTACTATTATTTTTTCTATTAATTCCAAAGAAGTATTAGCTTGTGATAGTGGTGGAGGAGTAGATTTTTACAGAGGAGTTCCTAGAGGTACTTTATTAAATATAATTTTAGATCCATTTAATCAATTATATAATTTTTGGCAAAGATCTCAATTAAATGATAATTTAGACAAAACTAATTTTTATGGTCTTAGAACACCTCAATGGGATGATTTTGTAGGGAATGGAGTTACTTTAGTAGTACCAACACCAATTTATCCATATTTAGATGGTACTGGTCCGATTATACAAGCTAGTAAAGATAATCCATTATTTATAAAAGGGTCTGTAATAGATTCTGGTAATATCGTAGTAGATAGAGCTATTATCGAAGATCCTTTTATAGAACCAAATATTATTATAAATAAAATAGATGTAAAAGAAGCTACTGTATTAGATATGTATCAAAGACCTGGTTTAGTAAATTCGCCAATAAAAGATATAATTAAGCCAGACGAACCTGATAGAAATACTTTAGTTTTAAATAATATTATTTTAATTTCTTTAGATAAAGCGCCACTTATGGTTGGAGATACTTTGTTTATAGAGCAAGGATTAGTTATACCAACTGATATACCTGTAGAAATTTATTGGAGTGGTTGGCAAGCTGTATTAGATTTATGGCTAGATGTTTGTATGAATTCTAATTATCCAAATTCAGATTATTCAACACCAGAAGAATGTTTATTAGCAAGAGCAAATTGTGATACAGCTATTACCACATCAAGAAGAAACTACGAAGAATATCAATTATCTAGATTAAATAAATAAAATCTTAATTTTCTTTATTTATAATTACTTAAAAATAACAACAATAAAAAGATTTATAAATAATACTTTATATTTAAAAATAAAATGTCAATTGAATTAATAACTGCTGAAAATATAGCTGAAAGTATTACTGGGCATCAAGTAAATATTAAACCACCTATAAGAGGTTTATTTAGAAAAAGTCCTTTATATCTTGTAGAAGAAAAGCAAAGGTTTAGTAAAACTACAAGAATTCTTGCAGCAGGTGTAGCAGCTTTATTCAGTGGTTTAGCTTTAACACCTACAATTTCTGCTGAACAACCTAATTTAGAAAAGCAAAATTATACATCATATTTAATATCTGCAAGAGATAAGCAACCTGTTAGGGGTCATGTTGTTAGCTTTTATCAATGGCCTGATTCCTTTAGAGTTAATCCTCCTTGTGCTAGTGATATTACAGATGTTGATGGAGGATTTTTTTTAGATTGTGTTGTTGGAATAGATGAAGATAATAAAAAAAATATAAATTTTAATATTGGAAATTATCCAAATCCTTTTAGTACAAAAACTTTTTTTAATTTAAATTTAGAAGAAAGAAGTGAAGTTAATTTAGATATATTTGATCTTTCTGGAAGATTAATTAGAACCTTAGTTGATGCTAATTTAAATGAAGGTAATTATAAATATAGATGGGATGGTATAGATAATAATGATAGAAAAGTAAGTAATGGAATTTACTTTTATAGATTTAAGGTTAATGGCAAAAATATAAATGGAAAATTAGTATTTATTAAAGGGGATAAAGATAATAATAACTCCAACCTTAACTTAGAACAAAGAATAAATTATGGATTAGCATCACCACCCCCACTTTTTTTTGTAGCTGAAGGGGATTCAATCTATACACCGATTTTTGCATATCCTAATCAATTTTCAAATCCAGATACAGTTTTTACAATAGAGGGGGATATAATAGATGAATTAAAATTAGTAAAAGAAATAACACCTTCTTTTCCTTATTTATCAAATTTAAAATTATGGGATACAGATACTATTAATATTTCTTTACCTGATTCAATTGATTTAGATACTTTATTTAGAAATGCAATTAAAGCAGGAATTGAATTATGGAATCAACCAGGAAAAGATCTTTATATTAAGGTTATTTCTAGTCCATTACCTGATACATTTGGTTGGAATTGTAGTATAGATTCAACAATTCCAAGAAGCTGGGGTTTACTAGTTTTAAACAGATATGTAGGTGATCCTGCTTATCCAACAAGAGGGGATGTTTTAATTACACCAGATCTGAGAGAAGTAGCTGATTCATTAGGAATACCTCATTTAAGTATAGCTAAAATATTAGGAGAAAAAATTACAGGAAAAACAGCTGGTGGTTGGGTAGTAGCTCCATCTGATTCAACAAGTCCAATGATTCATGGATTTAAACCATATACAAGAACTTCTTTAACAGATCCTGAATTGAGAATATATTCTACAGTAGATGGTTTGCCTTATGGTACTGATATGAGACCATATAGAGTTTTACCTTAATTCTATTTTTTGGTGAAAAATTTAAAAATTTTGTCCTGGGATATTTATAAATAGCTATGGTAATTATTAATATAATATTGCCTATACTAAAGTAAAATACAGTAAATTTAACCTTTTACAGTAAAAATATAGGTTAAAATAATGAATAAAAAGACTTTAATTTTAGTTTGGGGGATTTTCTTATTCATATCTTTAATGTCAATTTCTTTTTCTCAAGAAACAGAAGAAAAAACTTATACTTATGTTTATGTTAGAAATGCTGCACCTAGTGTAGAAGAAGTTTTAATAAACCCAGATCCAGCAGTTCCTTATGATACTTTAACTATCAAAGCTAAAGTTCGTGATCTTAATAATGATATTACTAATGTAGTTGCAGTTATAGAAAATAAAGATTATAATATAAAAGAAGAATTAGAGTTAAAATATGATAAAACTTTAGATTTATATCTAAATACATACACTTTGAATAGCAATGCACCTCCTGGAACTTGGAAAGTAGAAGTAACTGCAATCGATAGTGGGAATAAACAAGCCATTCTTGCTAGCTCATTTAAAGTGAATATAGTTGTTTCTATTGATTTAGATCAAGTACCAATAGATTTTGGAGAAAAAGATGTTAATAGTTTAGATGTAGAAGCTGATAACATATTAGATGATAAAGATGATATCCAAGGATTTCCTATGAAAATAACTAATAGCGGTAATACTGATATAACTTTAAAAATAAGTGGTAGTGATATGGTTGGTCAACAAATTTCAGAGCAAAAAATTAATGTAGAAAATTTACATTATAATACAATTTTAGATAAATCAAATTATAAAACTCTATCTAAAGATTTACAAATTTTATCACAAAATTTACTTCCTAATAAAGGAGAAGAGGTTTACTTTTGGTTAACTATACCAAGCGGGATATCAGAACAAGCATTTAAAGGTGATATAAGCATTCAAGCATTTCCTTCTTAATAAAAATGGTATCTTATAAAAATTTGGAAAAATTAAAAAGAACAACAAATCAACTTATATCGATGATGATTATGATATTTGTATTACTAGCAATTTTAGCATATTTAGTTAAAGCTGATACTCCGACTGGTGCTGCTATCTCTCCTGGTTGTTTAAAATTGGATGAAGAGAATAAATGTGAATTTGTTAATGTAAAATCAGGAGAGATTATAAAACAAGAATTTATGGTATTAAATTTTGATGGTGAAGTTAGAGAATTTATTGTTGTTAGTACTGGTAATTTAGATGGAAATATTAAAATTCATCCAAATAAATTTGAGATTGATCCTTTTTTAAATGGAAAATCTAGAAATGGATGTACACAAGAACAAGGTTGCCAACTTATTAATGTTGAAGTTGATACAACTAATCTTAAACCTGGAAAGTATGAAGCTTTAATTTTAGCAGGTCCAAATAAACAAGAAAATAATGGTTTGGGTATTTACCATAAAGTCGGAGCAAGAATTATGATAAATGTAAAACCTAATTTTAATTTTTCAAGTTTTTTTATAAAAGGATTAACTAATTTATTAATTGCAAATCCAGTTGGTTCTTTACTGATTTTGATTTAATTTTCTAGAAAATTTGTAAAATTTTCGGATTTTTTATGGAAAAGTTTATAAATTAGTTAGACATAAGTATAACTAAATGTTAGAATTTGACACTAAAGTTAAAAAATGGGGAAATTCATTAGGAATAGTTATACCTAAATTAGAATTAAAACAAAATCTTATAAGAGAAAATGAAATTTTACATTTTATAGTTGTAAGAAAAAACAAAGATATTAAAAATACATTCGGAATATTAAAATTTAAAAAATCTGCGCAGAAAATTAAAGATGAAATAAGAGACGAATTATATGATTAAAATGGACGAAACTTATTTTTTTGACACATATGCAATAATAGAAATACTTAATGGAAATAAAAATTACAAAGAATATATTAATAAAAATTCAGTTTTAACTAAATTAAATATCTTTGAAATATTCTATAAAATTTTAAGAGAGGAAGGTAGAGATAAAGCTAAAAATATTTTAGATAAGTATTATATTTCTGTAGTTGATTATGGAAAATTTATTATAGAAGAAGCTTCAAAGTTTAGATTAGAATATAAAAAAAGGAAGTTATCTATGTCAGATTGTGTAGGTTATATTATAGCAAAAGAGATTGGGATAAAATTTCTTACAGGAGATTCACAATTCAAAGATTTGCCTAATGTAGAATTTGTAAGATAATTAAATTTATAAAGATTTTTAATTATAAAATTTCTATGGAAGAATTATTGCCTTTTGAAAAGATAGATAGGGAAGTCTTAATAAAAAGAGAAGCAATAGGTTCAGATGAATTTGGTTGTTTTCCTAATGAAAGACCTATAGAAGAATTAATTAATTATGGGATTATTAATTTAAATAAACCAAGTGGTCCAACCTCACATCAAGTTTCAGATTACGTGCAAAGGATCTTAAATATATCTAAAGCTGGACATAGTGGAACTTTAGACCCAAAAGTTACAGGTGCATTACCAATAGCTTTAGGTAGAGCAACAAGAATAGTTCAAACTTTACTAAAAAGCGGAAAAGAATATGTAGGATTAATGCATTTACACAAAGAAGTTTCTGAAAGTGAAATTAATATATTAGCAAAAGAATTTATAGGAAAAATAAAACAAATACCTCCAATAAGATCAGCTGTAAAAAGAAGGGAGAGAGAAAGAGAAATTTATTATTTAAAAATTTTAGAAATTAGTGATAAAGAGGTTTTATTTAAGATAGGTTGTGAGGCTGGATTTTACATTAGAAAATTCTGCGTGCAGTTTGCAAATAAATTAAATACTAATGCTCACTTAGTTCAACTTGTTAGGACTAAAGCAGGACCTTTTACAGATAAAGATTGGTATAGTTTGCATGATTTAAAAGATGCTTACACATTATATAAAGAAGAAAATAATGAAAAAGATCTTAAAAAAATAATTTTGCCAGTAGAAGATGCAATAAGACACTTACCTAAAATTTGGATTTTAGATTCTGCGGTTAATACTGTTTGTCATGGTGCAAATTTATCAGTTCCAGGAATTTCAAAATTAGAATCTTGTGTTAAAAAAGATGATTCAGTTGCTATATTAACATTGAAAAATAAATTAGTGTGTTTAGGTAAGGCTTTAATTAATTCTGAAGAAATTTTATCAGAAGAAAAAGCAGTTGCAGTTAAAACATCTAAAGTTTTTATGGAAAGAAATACATACAAATAAAATTTTCTGAAAAAATTACAAAAAATAACAGTTTCGCTACTCATCTAAATACAAAAACTTTATAAATGGTAAAATAAGTTAGAATTTTAGAGGTTGATCCTCAAAAAAAGAAAGGAGGGAACATAAATGGCTGCTAAGAGAGAAGGAACATCGTATGTTGGTAGCTGGGCATTTTTAATAGGAGTTATATTAGCAGTAATATTAGGAGCAGCAGGAATCGTTAATACAACAATGACCCTAGTATTATTTGTATTAGGAGTTATAGTTGGTCTATTAAACATTGCAGAAAAGGAAGTAAATGCATTTTTAATGGCAGGAGCTGTCTTAGTAATTATTGGTGCCCTTGGTAGCGGAGTAATACCAGAAGGACCAGCAACTAGTTGGATTAGTGGTGTATACGACGCATTGTTAATAATGTTTGTACCAGCAACTATAATTGTAGCACTTAAGTCAGTATTCAGTTTGGCTAGAAGATAAAAATATTTTCTTTTTTTTTATTTTCTTTTTAATAAATTTTAAAAATAGTTAGTTCTATATATATTTATGAAAAAAAGAGTTAATGTTATGATTTTTGGTAAAGTCCAAGGTGTTTTCTTTAGGGATAATATAATGAAATTAGCTAATACGTTTAGTATTAAAGGTTGGGTTAAAAATATTAATAGTGAAGTTGAAGCTGTTTTTGAAGGAGATCAAGAAAAGATAGAAAGAATGTTGGAATTTTGCAGAAAAGGACCAGAAGAAGCTTTTATAACTAATTTAGATGTAAAAGAAGAAAATTATACTGGAGAATTTAAAGATTTTAAAATAATTTATCCTAAAGAATGATTAGATAGGTATTTATATTATATTTCTTGAGATATATTAATATGAAAGGACTCGCTTTAACAATGAATGGATTAGAAGATATAGCTGCTAATGAGATTAAAAGTATTTTAAAAACAAATACTAAAAAATTGACTGGGATAGTTTTATTCGATTTTAAAAAAGAAACTGATTTATGTAAATTAGCTTATAATTTAAGATCTGTAACTAAAATTATTTATTTATATAAAATTTTTAATTTTTCTACTAAAAAAGATTTAATCAAAAAAATTTCAGAAATTAATTTTTCTAAATTTATTAAAAATAGTTTCGTGGTTAAATGTAATCGGTTAGGAAATCATAATTTTAATTCTAATGAAATAGAAAGAGAAGTTGGTGAGGTTATACTAGAAAAATATAAAACAAAAGTCGATTTAAAAAATGCAACAACAATAATTTATTTAGATATTAATGATACTAATTGTGTTATAGGAATTGATTTTAGTGGTAATTTATTAAATAAAAGATTTTATAAAGTAAAAAATTATAGAAATTCTTTAAATGCGTGTTTAGCTTTTTCTTTATTAAAAATTGCTGGATGGAAGACTAAAGAAACTTTGTTAAATGTAAATTGTGGTACAGGAGAAGTTTTAATAGAAGCTGCTTTGTACGCTTGTAAAATTCCACAAGGTTTTAATAGAAAAGAAGAATTTCCATTTTTAAGATTACTTAATCTAAATTCTAATTTTTTTAATCAATTTGATAATGAAATTAATAAAAAAATAAAATTAAAGATAATAGGTATTGATGGTTTATTTTATAATGTTAGGAATAGTATTATAAATGCAAAAATAGCTACTGTTGATGACAAAATTAAATTTGAAAATTATAATATTGAATGGCTTGATACAAAATTTAAGGAAAATAGCATTGATAAAATTATAGCACAATTTGTGATTTCAAAAAGAGATAAAGATGTAGAAAAAAATTACAGAGAATTTTTTAATCAATCTAAGAATATTCTAAAGAAAAAATGTTTAATAATCTTAGTTATTAATAAAACAGATTTTATAAAAGAAATTGCTGAAAAATATAATTTTAGATTATTTAAAGAATTACAAGCTTTTATTGGAGAAGCAAAATATAATATTTTAGTTTTTAAGAAAAGTATTTAAATAAAATAATTAGCAAAAATAATATGAAACCAGAAGAAGAATTAATGCAGCAAAGAATAAAAAAATTAAAATTTTTAAGAGATAAAAATATTAATCCTTATAATTATAGATTTGATAAGAAAAATACAGCCCTAGAAATTCTAGAAGATAATAAAAATTTAAAAGATGGTGAAAAAACAAATAAAGAAGTTTCTGTTGCTGGTCGTATAATAAGTTTAAGAGTTATGGGCAAAGCTAGTTTTGGACATATAAAAGATTTTACAGGAGATATTCAATTTTATATTAAAGAAGATGAAGTCGGTAAAGATACCTATGAAATTTTTAATAAATTAGATATTGGAGATATAATTGGAATTAATGGAATAGTTTTTAGAACACAAAAAGGAGAAATCTCTATTTTAGTTAAAAGTTTAGAATTATTAACTAAAAATTTAAGACCTCTACCAAAAGAGTGGTATGGTTTGAAAGATGTCGAAGCTCGTTACAGACAAAGATATGTTGATTTGATTGTAAATACAGATGTTAAAAAAATATTTCTAAAAAGGAATGAAATAATTCAAGCTATGCGAGAATTTTTAATAAAAAATGGTTTTGTTGAAGTTGAAACTCCAATACTACAACCAATTTACGGCGGTACAAGTGCAAGACCTTTTGAATCTTATTTAAATGCTTTAAACATGAAAGTCTATATGAGAATTTCTAATGAATTATATTTAAAGAGATTGATTGTTGGAGGTTATGAAAGAATATTTGAATTTAGCAAAGATTTTAGAAATGAAGGTATAGACAAAGTTCATAACCCAGAATTTTTACAGATGGAAACTATGTGGGCCTATGCAGATTACAAAGATAATATGAAATTTTGTGAAGATATGATAAGTTATATAGCAAAAAAAGTTCTGGGTGATTTAAAAATTAAAGTTGGAAATAATATTATTGATTTAAAAACACCTTGGAAAAGAATTAGATTTTCTGATGCTTTAAAGCAGTACGCTAAAGTTGATATAAACGATTTAACTCTTGAAAAAGCTAAAAAATATGCAAAGGATTTTAAAATTGATATAAGTAAATTTGAAAATACCGGAGAAATATTAATAGCTATTTTTGAAACTATGGTTCAACCTAAATTAATACAACCAACATTAGTTTATGATTATCCTAGAGAAGCATTTGGATTGGCAAAGGTAAATAGAAAAGATGAAAGATTTTCAGAAGCATTTGAACCTATAATTAATGGAGTTGAATTAGGTTTAAGCTACTCTGAAGAAAATAATCCTGAAAGACTTAAAGAATATTGGAGAGAAGCAGAAAAAAATTTTAAAAAGGGGGATGTGGAAGCCCAAAGATTAGATGAAGATTTTATAAGATCTTTGGAATACGGAATGCCTCCCACAAGTGGATTTGGTATTGGAATAGATAGATTAGTTATGGTATTAACAAATACTGATTCAATAAGAGATGTTATTTTATTCCCTTTTATGAGACCAAAATAAACTTATTTTATAAATTCTACATTAGACATCCCTTTAAAATCATTATCCCCTGTAAGAAATTTAACACCAAGTCTTTTTGCTGTTATGTAACCAATAACATCTGCAGCAGAAAATTTTGTATTTTTATGTTTTAATTTGAAATAATTAGCCTCTTTTATTAAATCTAAGTTTAGATCAACTACAAAATCCCAGTATTTATTAGAAAATTTACCTGCAATATTCTGAGAAAAATCTCTTAGTAACGAATAATGAAGTTCTGTAATATTAAATATTGTAATTGCTAATTTAGCTTCTTTAAATTTTTCATAATTTTTATTACCTTTTATAATCTCAATTATAGCATATGTATCAAAAAAATAAGCTTCTTTCATTATTCTCCCCATAATTCTTTATCTATCTCTTTCATTATTTGATTGGTAGGTTTTTTCCATTTCCCCCTCAATGCACCAAAAGTTTCTTCTATTACATTGCTATTTTTTAAAATAATAAGTCTTATTTTTTCTCCTGATTTAATACGAGCTTTTTTAACAGCATCTTTAGGAATGACTATACCTAAAGATCTCCCCCATATCCTAACTATTGATTCTGTTTCTACCATGATTATATCAATATAATCACTCTATTTAAATATTTTGGTTTGATAAACTGAATTAATTATGATAAATTCTATAAATCTTTCAAAAATCTTTTCAAAAGCTTTATATATTCATTATAATTTAATAAAAATATTTGGATAAGGAGGATTAAAATGAGTGAATTACTAGTAGTAAGATCTAAGCTTAAAGATTATGCAAAAAACAAAAAAGGGGAAACAATGAATGTATCTGGGGATTTTGCAAACGTACTTAGTCAGTTAGTTGAATGGCATATAAAAAAAGCTTGTGAGAGAGCTGAAGCTAATGGTAGAAGAACTGTACAATCTAAAGATTTATAATATTTCATATAAAAAAATATTTAATTAAGTTATTCTTACTTATTATTATGGGAAAAATAAAAGGAACAAGAGCAGAAAGAGAACTTTTACATATGTTTTATGAAAATGATTGGAGTTGTTGTAGAGTAGCAGGTAGCGGTTCATCTCCATTTCCAGCACCAGATTTGTTAGCTGGTAAAAAGGATAAAAAATTTGCAATAGAGTGCAAAAATATTAAGGGAAATAAAAAATATATAGATAAAGAAGCTGTTGAAGAATTATTAATTTTTTCTGAAAATTTCGGAGTTATTCCGATAATAGCAATTAAATTTGATAATCATGGTTGGTATTTTTTAAATCCAGATAAATTAGAGAAAAGTAAGAATGGTAATTATAATATTTCTATAGAAGACGCACAAAAAAAAGGTTTAAGTTTTAAAGAATTAATAAGATAAAATTTCTATTTAAAAATATTTACAACTTAATTAAAAAATTTCCGGTTTTTTCTTACAAAGTAATTTAATTATTAAATTTTTTATAAGATTATGTTTAAAAAATTAATTTTATTTATAATATTTATATTATGTTTAGAATTTGTTAGTGCTGAAATTTATATTAATGAAATAATGTATAACCCTGAAGGTAATGATAACAATAAAGAATACATAGAAATTTTTTATGATGAAATAATTAATTTAACTAATTATATAATTGAAGATAAAGACAGTCAAGATAATTTAACTTTATTATTTTATTATGAAAATAATTATGCTTTAATTGTAGAAGAAGAGTTTAATTACACTGATATAAATGCTTCTATATATTCTGCTGGTTCTACAATAGGAAATAATTTAAATAACGATAACGATTTAATAATTTTAAAAGATAGGGAAAATAAAATTTTAGATGCTTTAAGCTATAATAGTAAATGGGGAGCTGATGGAAATAATTTTTCTTTATGTAAATTACCAGATAAAATAGGATTATGGCAAGAATGTTTTTCTACAGCAGGAAATAAAAATGAATTTGAAATAAATGAAGATTATAACAATATTAAAATAAATGAATTTCTAGCAGATCCTGAAGGTGAAGATGATGCAGCTATGCCAGGAGGGGAATGGATCGAACTTTATAATTATGGAGATGAAGATTTAGATTTAGAAGGTTTAACTTTTTATGATTCTAAAAATAATAGCTTGCAAATTACAGATGTAAATACTTTAGATGATACTATAATAAAAAGTAAAAATTATTTGGTTGTATATAGAAATGAACATGGAAGTTTTAGTTTAAATAATGATTTAGATACAATAAAGTTATTTGATAAAACAAATTTAATAGATGAAGTTAGCTATAGTCATACTCAAGAAAGTAATTCTTGGAGCAAAGTTAATGATATTTGGCAATTAACTATACCAACCCCAGGAAGTGAAAATATGAAGATAGAAGAAGTTTGGGAATCTAAATTAATAATAGAAGAAATATATTTAGGTAACGACAAACAAGCTAAATTCGGAGATAATTTAAGAGTTAAAGTACGTATTTACAAAGGTAATTCAACAAAAAATAGTATAGATTTATATGCAATTAAAGATAAGGAAATTAGCAAGAGAACTAGTTTTAATATATATAAAAAATTTACAGATAACGAACTGGTAATACCATTGCAAATTTATCCTAATTGTGACGGAAAATTGAATAACGGTACCTATAATTTATTTTTAGAAGGTTTAGACACTAAAGATAAAAAAGATTTTAATATAGAAGGAATAGATAAATCTTTATGTAAAGAAATTAAGATACAAATAAATAAAACTGTTAAAGAGAAAGAAGAAACTAAATCTAATAAAAAAGAAGAGAATATAGAAGTTAAGCTAAACGAAAGTAATATAAATAAAAATTCTTTAACAGGCAATATAATATACGAATCTAGTGATTTAAAATCAAGTAAATTTGGTATTTACTTATTTGCAGCATTGTTAGTTGCAATAATAATTGGGATAATAAAGGGAAAAGAAGTTTAAATGAAAATAATAATAAAATCAATAATTGAAATTGCCGGATTTCCTAAGGAACATATAGAAGATACAATGCAAAAAATTGTTGAGAAGTTAAAAAATAGCAAAGATTGGGAAATCGTAGAGCAAAATTTAGGAGAAGCAAAAGAGATTAAAAATCTTTGGAGCACTTTCATTGATGTTAATATCTCTTTTAAAGATTTAAACAAGATAATAGAATTTTGTTTTGCCTTTTTACCTTCAAGCATAGAAATACTAGAACCTGGAAATTTAAATTTAGATCAAAAAAATTTAACTTTATGGTTTAATGATATTTTAACTGCGTTACATAAATATGATATGGCTTTAAAGAAATTGATAATTGAAAATAAATTACTTAAAAGAAGATTAGAAAGTGATTTATAGAAATTCTAATTTTAATCTTTTTGCTTTTGGCAACATATTTTTTAAATGCTTCCCTTTTAGTAAACCGCATCCGAGTGGAAAATTGGAATATTTAAGTAATACATATCCTTCGGTTGCTTCTTTAATTTCATCTTGCAAAAATTCTAAATCCTCACCTTTGATATAGCTAAGTGCGTCTTCTTTATTTAACAATATAAAATTTTTCTTAACATATTTTCCAAAAGTTTGGAGTAAATTATTAGATGGTTCAATAGAATTATCGATTCGGGCGATAACTAAACCGATAGAGATACATCGATTAATAAATGTTTTTGGTCCAAGGAAAATTTTACCTTTTTCTTCCGTATATAAATTAAAATCATTAAAACTATCTCTTTTAATACCAAATCTCTTTTCTAAATAATTAAATACTAAACGTTGTTTTTTTGATGGACATTTTTTGATCATTTTTTAATTTTTGCTAAGAAAAATCCATTAGTATCGTTATGATGGGGCCAAATCCTAACTGTTTTTTTTATGTCTGAATTAAATGTTTTACCATTCCATTCTTGTATACCTGGTGTAAGTTTTATTTTAGGTATATTTATTTTCTCTATTTTTGCAGGTCTTTTATTAAGTAAAAAGTCCACTACATTTTCATTTTCTTCTGGAGCAAAAGTGCAAGTAGAATATACAATATGACCTCCAGGTTTTAGAAGATCAAAAGCTTTTAAGATGATTTGTTTTTGAATACCAACATATCTTAGAATTCGATTTTCTGACCAGTTTGATAAAGCCTTTGGGTCTCTCCTTATAGTTCCCTCACCGGAACAAGGTACATCAACAAGAATGACATCAAATTCCAATTCATTTGGAAAAAATCTCATATCGTATCTTGTAAGGATAGTATTAATAACACCAATTCTTTCTAAATTGAATTTTAAGATGTATAATCTAGCATAATCTAATTCGTTAGCTATGATCGTACCTTGATTCTTCATAAAATCTGCAAGTTGGGTTGTTTTTGATCCTGGTGCAGCACAACCGTCAAGAACGATTTTTGCATTTTGAAGTTCCTTTATAATTAGTAATGGTGGCAACATCGAAGTAAGTTCTTGAATATAGATATGGCCGAGAAAATATTCTAATGTAACGCCAACAGCAAGACTTTCAGAAATAAAAGCGTCTGAATACCACGGTACTTGTTTGATATTTATTCCATAAATATTAAATCTTTCTCTAATTTCATTTATTGAAGATTTTAAAGTATTAACTCTAAAGGATTTCTGAAGGGGTTTTGATAGAATATTAAAAAAATTATTAGGATCATCAACTAATTTAGTATAACGATCTTTAAATTTTTGCGGAATTGTTATGTTCATATAAATATAGATTAAATTTGATAAATAAATCTTTCTAATTGATTCTATCTAATATTTCTTCCCAAGAATAAACTCTCGTAACTTCTTCTGGTAATTTTTTAGCTCGATTCCATGGACGATCTAGTAATAATACTTTTATTCCTTTCATTGCACATACTTTTGCTTCATCTAAGGAATCCTCGATTAAGATATTAACACCAAACTCAGAACAAATTTCTGATTTTTTTATTTTCTTTCCGTTTAAAGAATATAGGTTTGTTAAATGAATTTTTGGTGTTATTTCTTTTTCTCAAAACTTTCGGCAAATTCGCTAAAACTTTGTTTAATGACTTTTTTTCTTTTAAAGTAAGCTCCTAATCCTAAAGCTATTAACGTAATTAAGATAACCATTAAAACTATGATTAATGTTTTTTTATTTTCACTAATATCTTTTTCTTCCTCTTCAGCTTCTGTTTCTTCAAATAAATTTGTAGTTTTATTTTCCTTTTCTTCTACTGTAATATTATCTTCTACTTCTTCTTTAATTTGTTCTCGTTCTTTAAAATTTAGATATATAGGAAATAAAATTCTTATATCTTGATTTTTCAAGATTAAATCTCCTGAATAAAATTTCGCTGTTGCATTTATATTTTTATTTATAATTAAATATTGTTCTTTAGTTTCATTCTCATTAATAGAAACGTCGATTAATTCTAATTCAATAACTTCATTTAGATTGTTGGTTAATTCAAATTTTAAATTTAAGATAGTTTCATTAAAGAAATTTTTAAATCTTAAACTACCTTCAATACTTTCATCTAAAAATAAAGTTTTATTAATTATGTTATTCTCTTCAATAAATCCAATTGCATCTTGCGGTATATTTCTTTCAGGAAGATCTTGTAAATCCCTAATTAGGTATACAGGTATTATATAAGTTTCATTATTATAGACTACATTTATATTACCTTTGTTAAAATTGTCTAGATTATTAGAATCTATAATAATTTTAAAAGTTTTAACTTCATTTTTATTTATAATAGAAAAAGTATTAAATAATTGGATAAATTCGTCTTCTGTTCCTATTGTGATATTAGTTAAGTTAGCTAAATTCTTTATTTTTATAGTAAATTCTGGAAAATCGTTTGGATTATCTACTTTTAGAATAGCCGGATCTACTTGAATAATAAAATCTTTATTTATAATAGAAAATTTTGATTCTTTTGATTCTTTTTTTAATATATTATTTTCATCTATATAGGTTACGTCTTTTATTTTTAAAGTATAATCTCCAGAATTTATATTAGGTAAATTAAAATAAACATAATATTCCCTATTATCTAATTTTGTTAAAAAATAACCCACTGGTATTTTATTACCTTCGTTATCAAGTAATTCAAAATTTAAAACTGTTATTTGTTTTAATAAATTTATATTAAAATTAATTTCAGCTTGCAAAGTTTCTTGCGATGCATAATTCTCTTTTCCAAAATTTACATCAACTATATCTGCTCTTACATTCATTAGATTTATTAAAACTATAAAAATTAATAATAAAAGAAATTTCATTTTGAATAATTATTTTTTCTTAAGCAATTCTTTTGCCTTTCTTATAGATTCATCGAGTTGTTTTTCTAATATTGAATCTTTGGAAGTCGTTCTTGGTCTCTGTATTGGTATTGGTCTCGTTATTTGTGTAGATCTTTGAACTGGTTTTGCGACTTCTGATTTTTGTCTTTCTTTTAAGAATTCTTCGAAGCTTGGCTTTTTACCTTTTCTTCTTCCTTTGAATTTTTTAGCTCCGAAAAATAAACCTATTGCTAAAATGATTATTATAATCAAAGTAATAATCCATTTTGGAAATCCACCTGCTTCAACTTTACAATCGTCTAGGCAACTTGTTTCATTTTCATCGCTACTACAAACATTATCTCCGCAAACTGATGCTTCAACTTCACAATCAGTTGGACATATTACTATATCTTCTGCACTGTCACAAACATCATCTCCGCAACTACAATCACTAGAACAACCTATATAATTTTCATTAGAATCGCATACATTATTATTGTTACAAGTAGGATCGATAGTTGTATCTGAAACACAAGTATTTGTTGTTGTACTACAAACTTCATCAAAATCACAATCTTGATCTGATGTACAACCTGATTCTATACACACTCCTGTCGAATTATTACATACAAAACCAGAAGGGCAATCTAAATCTGAAGTACAAATTGAAGATTGTTGGCAATCAGTCGGACAACTTGCACTATCTTCTCCCGGATCACATAGATTGTTATTGTTACAAGTTCCTATTAAAGGTGCTTGAGTTGAAAAAACAGCATATAAAGCAATAGCTGTATTTTGTATACTTTTATCCCAAGAACCATCACTATCTTGTTTTCTTTCTAACCATGTTACTGCCTTATCAATATCAGCTTGGCTTCCTGAATTTCTTAATGCTAATATCGCAAGTGATGTAGCTAAAACATCGTTATCAAAACTACCAGATACATTATTTTGATTTTCTGCTAGAAAATTAGCATGTTTCTGATCTTGTGTTATAAGAAGTAAAAGTGCGTGATCTATAATCCTCAATCTCGATGTATCCCTTATATTTAATTCAAGATAATTTTTAGTTTTTGGATCTGTATTTAATTTAGATAATATCCAACTAGCGTATAAACTAGGATCATAATTACAAACTCTGCTTCCTCCTTTACTACCAAAACAACCATTTTGTAAATCTATTAAAGCCCTATAACTTCCTTGATTATCATCTAATAGAAATATACCTTGCGAACTTTGGAAAATTGAAGAGATTAGAGGACTACCCAAATTACTACAATCAAATTCAAATTCGCTATATTTGCTACCAAAGCAATCTGTATTTATCCAGAAATCTCTTCTGTTTCTACATATTACTATATCATCAATAACTTCAATATTAAGAGTTGAACTATCATAACTTACACTACAAGTTCCATTAGCTTCACTTTTAATTTGAACAAACCAATCTCCTTGTGTAAATTTTCCTTCACTGGCATTTGTTAACCAGTCTAATTCATCATCTATATTTTTACTACTTTCGAACAAAGCAAGTGTAGCTAGTGCTGTATTTTTTACATCTTTATCCCAAGAATGATCGCTACTTTGTTTAGATTCTAAAGCAGTTAAACCTTCACTAGAACTACGACCGTTACTTCTCAAAGCAAGTATAGTTAAGCTAACTTCATCTATATTATCTTGCTGCCAATCAATATTGTCTTCTAACCAATCTAAACCTGTAGCAACACTAAAATTTTCTCCAGCATCCACTGATATATTATAAAATATTAAAGTAATAAAAATTAAGATTAAAAATTTATTGATTTTCATAATTCAACCCTTTTTTCAATATAAATTAAGCTTATTTTATTTAAAAATCTTTCTATTATATTTGATTTTACTGAATATATTTCGAGTTTAATTGTAAAGATTATATAATTTATTAGTAAGACCTTATAATAAATTTAAAATTTGATTATTTATGAAAAAATTTATATTTGTAATTTTTATAATTATTTTTTTAATACCTAAAGTATCAGGTTGGAATTTTGAAACACATAAAGCTATTGTAGATGAAGTATATTTTTCTATGCCAGCTGATTTACAAGAAAATTTAGATTTAGATTTGATAAGAAAAGGTTCAATAACACCAGATAAATATTTTAAAGACCATAAAATGCATAGTTATCCTAACTCTTATGATAAAGCTTTATATTGGTTAAATATAACTAAAAATTCGTTAAAAAATAAAGATTATGAAAATGCCAGTTATGCGTTTGGTATAGCTACCCATTATATTTCAGATAGTTTTTCAGCTCCACATAATATAAAAGGGGAGGAATATTACTTACATTCAAGATTTGAAGATCAAGTTAAAAATATAGATATAGAATGTAGAAAATTTGATTACGATTTAAATTTATCTTTATTTAAAGCTACTAAAAATAATGAAGATTGGGAAGAGTGGCTTAAAGGTTATAATAAAGAAATACCTGAAAAAGAAGTTGGTGAAGCAATGGGATTAATTTATACAGTCGCTCTAGATATTTTTAATACGACCTGTACTCCTAGAAATACAGAGGTAATAAACGAAAAATTTAAAATTGGGAATAAAGCAAAAATTTTTGGGATTTTCTTAATTTTATTTTTATTTATAATAATTTTTGATGTTGTGAAAAAGAAAAGTTTAGATAGGAAGAACATATGTCTTTAACATATGATTTATCCAGATGTTTTTGATAGAGTACGAAGGGTTAAAAATTTTACCATCTATTTCGGCAACGAGAGAATTAATGAAAGGAAATGAAAATGAGATGCCATAAATGTAATAAAAAAATGGATTACCGAAAAGATTTAAAATTTAATGAGTATAGGATAGATGGTTGGAAATGTAGTTGTGGAGAAGCTTATTTTAATCCAGAACAAGCAGAGAAAATTTTATTGATAAATAAATTAAAAAAACAAGTAATTAGAGCAAAATTAGGTAGAATAAGAAGCAATCTAATTTTAAGATTACCAAAAGATATAGAAACTGCTTTAAATTTAAAAAAAGGTGAAGAAGTTCTTATTAAATTGGAAGGTCGTAAATTACAAATTCTTAAAAATTAAGTTTTTATTAGATTGTAAATGTTTTTCAGCTTTTTTTGTTAATTTTCCAGAACTTAAAAATAAAACTGGAAGTTTTTTTTGCTGTCCTTCATTAAAAGCTAGTAAAAAATCAGCATCGGTAATAGTTTTTTTATTTTTAGCTTTTACAAAATAAGTTAAATTCCCAATTTTAGATGGAAGATTTATTATAAAATTAATATCTTTGTTTTTTCTTAAGATTTCTCTTTCTATTATCATAATTGAATTATTTTTAAAGTAAGAATTAATCTTTAAATTAAAGTCTATTTCTTCTTTTTTAGTTATTTCTTCAAACTTAACTTTTTCTTTTATTATTGGTTTTAGTTTAACTTCTAGTTTTTCTACTAACATTTCTTGTGGTTTTTCTATTTGTCTTTCTAATGGTTTAACTGGTTGTTTTTGTTCTTCTAATTCTTCTTTAATTTGTTCTACTGGTTTTTCTTGAACTAAAAGACTTTCTTCTGTAATTATCTTTTTAATAAAATTTTTAGCTTCTTCATCTGGTAATAGATACCATTTCCAGAATAATTCAACTTCTTCTTGAATGCCCACATCAATAGGGATAGCAAAATCCTTTATCTCTCTTAAAGCAACTCTCTGCCATGGTAAAGCTGTTCTATCTCTGACAACTCTTTTTTCTTTTAATAAATCATAAGCTTCTTTTTCTTTATCTTGTAAATATTTACCTAACTCTTGTAATTTGAATTCTTGACCTTTAATATAATAAAAAGGAGATCCCCCCCTCTTTGTATTTGTAATTAAAACTTGTTTATTAGAAGCCAATTCAGAAAGAATAGCACTTGCAAATAATATATTACAGTTAATTTGTTTAGATATTGTTACTGGTAATAATGGTCCACTAATTCTTACAATAGATAAAGCTCTTGGTTTAAGATCTTCCATGTTTTATTAGAGAAAGGTTAAATATAAAAGTTTTTTGATAGAAAGGATTAAATAGCTATTTTACTTTATATGATTAAAATGGGTGTTACACTAGAAAATAATTTAAGGTCTTAACCACCTAGTTTCCCAAAAAGAAACATCATTTTCATCATCTACTACAGCCAACAACAATTTTTTTCTAGTAGAATGAGAAACTCTATTTTTAGCTGCAAATTCCGTCCATGTAAAAACCGAACTTTCATGAACAGGATATAAAACCCATTTAGCATGGTCTTCTCCTGGTTTTATACCACGATCATAAACTCTAAAATCAGCTCCAAATTTCAAAGCAGTTTTAATTATATAACCCCTCGATCTCATATCCCTAAAAACAACATATCTCACCCAAAAATTAGGTTCAATTTTACTAGCTTTTTTTATAAAAATATCATAATCTACTTTTTTATTATCCACATCTACAATTTCCATTTTTTCTTTTTCCAGCAAATAAAGAGCTTCGACTAAAGAATATTGTATTTTACCTTCTTTTAATTCTCCAAATCTACTTTGATCGTATAAAGATTTAGTATCTGTGGTTTCATCTGCTATAACTCTCTCTCCGATTAAGGTAGCGTTTATATTAATTTTATTTTCTTCTTTAATTTGTTCTACTGGTTTTTCTTCTTTTTTTAATTTAGCTTTTTTCTTTGTCATGAATCCTATAAAACGTAAACTATTTAAAAGATTTTTGGTTATAAGCTTTTTATGAAAATAATTTTTTTAGGTACAGCTTCGTTGTCCCCATTAAAGGATAGGAATCCGACATCAATCTTTATTAGATATAATGGAGATAATATTTTAGTGGACTGCCCTGAAGGGACCCAACGTCAATTAAGAATGCTTGATATTAGTCCTACTAAAATTGATAAAATTCTAATAACACACTGGCATGGAGATCATGTATTTGGATTAATTCCATTATTACAAACAATGACAGTAGCCCAATATAGTAAAACACTTGAGATATTTGGACCTAAAAATAGTAAAGAATATTTAGATAAAATTATGCAAATGTTTGTTAAAAAAGATGAGATAAAATATAATTTAAAAGAAATTAAAAAAGATGGTGTATTTTTTGAAAATGAAAATTATTATTTAGAAGCTAAAAAGTTAGATCATTCAACAATTTGTTTAGGTTATGCTTTTGTTGAAAAAGATAAAAAGACCATAAACTTAGGATATATGAAAAAATTTAAACTTACTAAACATCCATTACTCGGAAAATTACAAAAAGGTGGTGATATAACCTATAAAGGTGATAAGATAAGTGCAAAAGAGGCGACTATTTTTAAAAAAGGTAAAAAGATTGCAATAGTTTTAGATACAAAAATTTGCCAAGGTTGTTTTGATATTGCAAAAGATGCTGATGTATTGATAACAGAATCAACTTTTCTTAAAGATTTGGAGAATTTGGCTAAAGAACGTAAACATCTAACAGCAGAGCAAGCAGCTTTAATTGCAAAACAAGCTAATGTAAAAAATTTATATTTAACCCATTTTAGTCAGCGTTATAAAGATACAAAAGATACAGAAAAAGAAGCAAAATCTATTTTTAAAAATACTGTATGTGCAGAAGATTTTATGGAAATAAATTTATAATTCTTTTCCAATTTTTACGGCACGTACCCCAAGCGCAGAAGACGAGTACTGGGGGCCCCTAAAGCAATGGAGGAAACCCTTGATGGAATCAGCTTTGAACCCCGCCACAGTCTTTATAGTTTCTTTTGGTTTTGAATTTAAACGCCATATATAAATATCTTTTCCAGTAATCCATTTATAAACTTGATTAGTTAATTCAATATTATCTATTCTATAAATAGAGTTAAGAGCTTTTATAATATTTTTATCAGTTTTAGCTAAGTATGTTATAAGACCATCTGGACCAACTATATTAGCTCTTTCTATAGATGGTTGATCAAGAATTCCAGGATTATGTACTACTTCATCTTGTTTACCTTCTGGATTGTATTTTATTTCTGTAAGTGTAGTTAAATATTTTCCAAAAGATTCTTGTAAAAATTCTCTTATTTCTTCAATTCCGTTTTTATAGCTAGGATTACCTCTATTTGAAAAAAGTGTTTAGAATAATGAATTGTAGAGAGGAGCATCTACTGCTGTAAATTCATCTTTTGCTGCTTTAATTTTATGTTTTACATGTTCTTCTTGTGTTCTTTCTGGTAAAAGTTTATCAGCAAGATTAACAGTCTAAACTATTTTAGTAGAAGGATGTACTATTTTTCCAATAGTCCAGTTACCTGGTATATACTTCAAACTAAGTTCTGAAGGTTTCATTTTTATAGATTAATTTTAATGATAGTTAGTATATAAACCTTTCTATTGATATCACTTTAAAGTGGATAATTTTTAACTAAATAATTTTTTTACAACTAAAGTTGCGTAAGCTCCTTTAGGTAATCTAAACTTTAAAACAGCTTTTAATCTTCCTTTATTTAATTCATCTTTATAAAAATCAATTTTAAAATTCTTTATTTTAACAAAAGCATTTCTTTCAACAGTATCTGAAATTAATTCTGGTAATTGTCTTATTAAAAAATCTTCTAATTTTACATCTTCTTGTTGTAAAATTTTTTTATATATCCATTCTAAAACTCTATCTTTAAACCTTGTATCAAAATTTATTAAAGGTATTTTAAAATTCTTAGAAACTTTATTTTGTTTTAAATATTCTTGTAAAACTTTATTAAATAAATCAGATTGAAATGCATGTATATAAAATCTTAATTTTTTAATTCCGATACTTTTTAATACATTTATATAATCGTTATTTTTTACATATAGATTCAAAAGTTTACAAGCTTTCTCAAATTCTTTTTTAATAATCGCTTTTCCAATTAATTGATTATTTTTATTAAAACCAAATCTTTGCTCATCAAAATAATTCTCTAAATAATCAAATTCATTATAATTTTTACTATCTAAATTTCTAACTGTAATCTCAAATTCGTTATAGTCTAAACTACCTATACTTATTGGTTTATCTGAATAACCTAAAGATTTTATTTCTATATCTTTTAAATTCAATTTATCTAAATTTTCTTTATTTATATTAAAAACAGAAACATATTGTTGGGTAATTGCTTTTTTATCTTTATTACCTGCAAATCCGAATCTTTTTATATCAACCTTTAACTTATTTGATATTTGTGCTATGGCATCTAATGTATTATAATTTCGTTTTTTTAAAATGAAATATAAATATCCTCCTCTATCTAATTTAAATTTCATAAATTCTTTAACTTTAAAGTCTTCTGGTATTTGTTTTATCTTAAACATAGTTATATGAAATTCAAAACCTTTAAAAATTTATTCCAATATTATACTTTAAAATGAATGAGAAAGATAATATGATAACGTATGAAACTTTATTTAATTTGTTAAGAATGGAGAAAAGCAAACCAGAATTACAAAGATTAGATGAAGATTTTATTAATCAAGTATCCTCTTACTTAGAAGAAAAACAAAATATTTTAAAATCTCAAGAGGGTAAAGATAGTATATTTAAAGCAGAAATAGAAAAAACAAAAAATCAACTAGAACAAATAAAAAAATTGTTGAAAGAGCTTTATGAAAAAAGAGAATCGAAGATAGTAAACTTAGCTTTGATTTCATCTAGAAATGAAGAATGGGTAGATGACATGTCTGCGATGCTACCTGAAGAAAAAGAATTTTACAATGTATTTATCAAGGAACTTAGTTTATTTAGAAATAGTATTTTAGATAAGATTATAAATAAAGAGGAGACTAAAATACTAACTGACGATGAAGATACAAAAATGATAAGGATACTAGAAGTTATACCTAAATTTGTTGGAACTGATTTAAATATTTATGGACCTTTTGATAAAGAAGATGTTGCTAATGTCCCATTAGATGTAGCTGATTTACTAATAAAAAATAATAGAGCAGAGGAAATTAAAAATTGAAAAAAGTAAAAACATTAAAAAGATATTGTAAATTTTGTAAAAAACATACTCAACAAAAATTAGTTATAGTAAAAACTGGACTAAAAAGAGGATCTTTAAAAAGAGGTTCTATAAGTAGAGCTAGAAAAAGGGGTTTAGGTAGGGGTATGGGTAATAGAGGGAGATGGGGATCAAAACCTACAAAACCAAAAATGATTGGAGCAAAATCTAGTAAAAAAACAAATATAATGTACACTTGTAGTGTTTGCAAAAAATCAACACTTCAACGAAAAGGTATAAGAACTAAAAAATTGGAGTTAATATAAAATGGGGATTATAAGAGAACCAAATAGTAAATTTATAAAGGTAAGATGTTCTAAATGTAAAAATGAACAAATAGTATTTGGAAAACCATCGACTAAAATAAAATGTTTAGTTTGTGAAAAAATTTTAGTAGAACCAGCAGGAGGAAAGGGGAGGATTAAATCAAGAATTTTGGAGGTATTAAGTTAATGTTCTATAAAAAAGAGGGTATTCCCCAAGAAAGTGATATTGTTTTATGTACTATCAAAAAAATTTTATTTCATTCTGTTTTCGTTGATTTAGATGAATACAAAAAGTTAGAAGGTTTGTTACATATATCTGAAGTTTCTCCTGGGCGTATTAGAAATATTAGAGATTACGTAAAAGAAGGAAAAAAGATTGTTTGTAAAGTTTTAAAAGTTGATGAAGAAAAAGGGCATATTGATTTATCTTTAAGAAGAGTTAATCAAGGTCAAAGAATAAATAAGATTAATGAATACAAACAAGCACAAAAAGCAGAAAAAATATTAAGCAGTGTTGCAAAAAAACTTGATATAAGTTTAGAAGATGTATATAAAAAATTTGGTTATGATATAATCAATAAATATGAAAATTTAAACTCTTATTTTCAAGAGTTATTATTAAATGGTGCGTTGATAAAAGAACTTAAATTATCTGATAAAATAGAGAAAATTTTATTAGAGATAGTTAACGAACGTATGAAGCCATCCAGAATAAAAATATCTGCTTTAATATCTTTACAAAATAATTTACCAAATGGTATAGAACTCATTAAAAAAATTTTGATAGATGCAGAAAAAATAAGTAAAGAAGATAAAGTAGAAATTTCCTATATAAGTGCTCCTAGATATAGGATTAATATTGATTCTACTAATTACAAATCAGCAGAAGCTACTTTAAAAGAGATTGTTGATTTTGCCTTAAATAAAATAAAGGATAATAAAGGTGTTGGTGAATTTTTAGGTAAAGAGAAATGAAAAAAGAAATATTAAGATGTGTGAAATGTTATGATTATACTTTTAAAAAAATTTGTAGTGTTTGCAATTCTGAATGTATTACAACAAAACCGGCTAAATTTAGTTTGGATGATAAATTTGGCAAGTATAGACGAGTTTATAAAGAAAAAATCATGTAACCTTAAAAAGTTATAAAAAATTACCATAATATTTATAAAGATTTAAGATATAAAGATTATATGGAAATGAGCTGGCAAATAAATCAATTAAAAAAATTAGAAGATATAAACCCTATAATGATAACCGGTTTACCTGGAATGGGTAATGTAGGTAAGATTGCCGTCGATTTTCTGATAGACAGATTAAAAGCAGAAAAAGTTTTTGAGATTTATTCTCATTCTTTTCCAAATTGTGTATTTGTAAATGAAGATAATTTAGTTGAGTTACCAGTAATTGAAGTTTTTCAGAAGAAACTAAAAAATAAAACGTTAGTTTTTATTACAGGGGATATCCAACCGTTAGATGAAAAATCTTGTTATGAATTCTGCAATGAGATTTTAGATATATTTGAAAAGAATAAAGGTAAAGAGATTATTACTTTAGGAGGTATTGGTTTAAAACAAATTCCAAAGAACCCAAAATTGTATTGTACTGGAAATGATTCAAAGATTATTGATAAATATAAATCTCGAATGGTTAGTAATAATATACATGGTGTTGTTGGACCGATAGTTGGTGTTTCTGGTTTACTAATTGGATTAGCTGGAAGAAGAAAAATACCGGCAATCTCTTTATTAGCGGAAACATTTGGTCATCCAACTTTTTTAGGTATTAAAGGTTCTAGAGAAATATTGAAAGTATTAAATAAAAAATTAGGATTAAAATTAAATTTAAAAGAACTAGATGATGAGATTAATGAAATAGAAAAACAAATTAGAAAAACATTTACAGATAGGAGAGTTAATAAAAAATTACCAATACAAAAAATTGATGAAGATGACTTAAATTATATTGGTTAAATAAGTTTTTTCTGTTTTTCACTTTTTTTATAAACTAATTCTCCATAAACACCGTCGTAGCCTGGTTTAACTTCTAACTTTCCTTCTCTGTTTTTAATGATTAAATCTGCTAATTTCTCATCAACGACTTTTTTTAAGTCTTCTGCATCAACATCTAATAAAATATTAAACTCAGAGTTAAAATTCTTAATTAGATTATTATAGGTTTCCCAAACTTTTTTTGAATATAATTGATTAATACCATGAAAAGCAGCAATTAATTCTGATAAAGGAAGTAAAGTTTTAAATGGAATAAAATTTTTAGGTTTATAGCCTTGTGGTTCTTTAGCAATTTCTTCAACTCTATATTCAACACCAACAGTCAAAGGTTTTTTACATTTTGGACATATCCCATTTAATTTTTTAGTTTCTTCTGATGAGCAAGAAAAATTACAGTTTCTATGACCATCCCAGTGATACTTTCCATATTCTGCAAAAGTTTCAATTGTTGATTTTAATCCTTGTCCGGTTCTTATTGCTTTAATTATATTATCGTAATTTAATTTTGGAATATCAAAAATAGTTGCTTCTCTACCTAAACGCCATGGCCAGAAACTATGTGCATCGCTGAAACTAACAATATTAATATTTTCTTTAAAGCGCCATAACATATCTGGAGTAGCACTCATTCCTGATTCAATAGCATAAATTTTATTTACTTGATCTTTAAAACAGTCTGCTAATGAATTAAAACCACTTTTACTTCCAAAAATTCCGAAGAAAGGGGTCATACAATGAGCGGGTATAATTTCTATTTTATCATCAATCTCTTTCAAATCTTTTACAATATCTATACAAGAAACTCCAAAAATTGGTCTGCCATCATAATCTAATCTTCCCTTACTTCCTAAATATTTTATTATTTTGTTACTAATTTCTGTATTAGGAGAAAAAATTAAAAGATGAACCGCTCTTCTTTTTCCGTCTTGACTGTACATTAAGCTAACTTCTGTTTGCCATAGAAAAGGAAATTTATTTTTTGTATATAAAATTCCATTAGAATCTTCTGTTAAATTTTTATTAATTTCTTCAAACCATTTTGGATGCTGAAAATCTCCTGTTCCTAATAAATTAACACCTTTAATTTTTGCATATTTTTCTAGATTATCAATACTAATTTGGTTGCTTGTTGCTCTTGCATATCTGCTGTGAATTTGTAAATCTGCAATTATTTCCATTAAATTAATCCCTTAGTAAATTAAAAATTTTTAATGTTTATAAATTTAACCTTATAAATCACTGAAAGATTTCGGATTTTTTATTGAAAGGTTTATAAATTATTATATCTTATATATCATATCAAATATTAAAACACTTTAGGTTTTCATAAAGAGTTTAAAGATACTTAACATAAACTTCAAAGAATTTTTTATAAGTTTCTTTATACTTTTCAATTAAAAACCTCTCTAATTTAATTTTATGACTATTATCAAATGCTTCTAATGCATTAAAATAAGATATTCTATATGTTTTTCTTATTATAATCGGCGGATAGCCATTATCTAACAACATTATATTTATTAAAAGCCTACCAACTCTGCCGTTTCCATCTTCAAAAGGATGAATTTTTTCAAACTTTCCGTGAAATACCGCAGCTCTTTGTAAAGGATGAATAGTTTTGTTTCTCCCATAATCTTGTATTAATTTCTTCATTTCTTGTTTTACTTTTTCAGGAGGGGTTGTTTCCACATTTCTGCCTAATAAAAAATTAGGTAATTTTTTATAACCAGTAGCTATGCCGGTATCTTTAACAAGAATTTTATGAAGTTTAATTATGTCTTTTTCATTTATCTTTAATTTGTTATTGAAAATTAATTGCATAGCCTCTCTTGTGTTTAATGTTTCGTAAATTTCTCTCAAGTCTTTTCCTTTTATCGCTTTTTTTTCATGCAAAACTAAAGTTACATCCTTTAATGTGAGAGAATTCCCTTCGATAGAATTAGACTCATATGTGAAATTAACAGTAAACCTGTCTATAACATCTTGTAACTGTTTCTTGCTGAATTTTTTAATGATTTCCTTATAACTTAACTTTATCTCTTCTAATTTTTTAACTAAATTTTCATCAAAGATATAGTCTTTCTTGTAATATTTTGATGCAAAATTTAGAAGTTCTTCAGTTATTTTATTCTTTAATAATATATTATAATGTCCTAAATCATTCTTACTCAGTCTATAATTTTTTAAGTAAAGAGAATATTTTTTGATCTTACCGTTTATCAGTCTTATTGAACTCTCTAAGTAATCCCTTCTCTTTCCATTAATTATTCTACTTCTAATAAACATAAATACCTATACCCCTACATATTTATAAACATTTCTATTTTGTAGGGGTACGGCTTTGAAGTGAAGGCAAGGGTGTTGTGAAAGCCTTAACACTATAATCCTAGAAATTTATTTAAATCGCAAACCGTGTATATACGGCATGTAGTATTTGAAGTTTAAAGCAAGACACAGTGATTGTATTTATGCTCATAGATTAGAAAAATTTAAACAGTCTCGAATATCTTAATCTCTTTTGAAGTATCGCTAACATACATATAATCCAAAGTTATTGAAATATCTTGTTCTGCGCTGCTTGTTGTATCTTTTATAGTTTGTATGCAGCTTAAAGTTTTTTTATTGCTAATTAATTTTACTTCTCCTTTATTACCTTCGCCTTCTAAAAATCCGCATCTTATATCTGCTGGTAGAACTTCTAATTTAACAATACTCTGGGCTGTTCCTCTTTGAACTGCGTCTTCTAGTTGTTCACAAGTTATAGTTGTATCATAAATAATACCATTACCTTTATTTTCTATAGTAATATCATAAACAATTTGATCAGATCCTCTTACTTGCTCTTTTAATGAAGTAATCTGTACAGGAGCACTTGAAACACTTCCTTTAGTAACTTTTTCCCCTTCAGTAGAACAAATTTCTTTTCCAGTTTCTTTTATTTGAGTTGAGCTAACACAAGTTGTAATATGTGATTTAGTTTGATAAGGATAGCAAACTTGCGCTCTTAGATTAAATGTTTTAAAATTAACTACGTCTAAATTATAATGCATATTTCCCAAATTAATTTCACGTTCAGCCCCTTCTGTAATAAATTCGCTAATGCCTCTTAAATTACCTTCAGCAACTTTATAACTAGAAGTTAAACCAAAATTATCTAAAATAACTCCAAATAATTTTGCTTTTACAACACCAGTTGCTAAATCATGTTCGCCGTTATTTTTAACAGAAACTTTTACAGGGACAGTTTGATCTTGATTAAAGTTAGAAGGGGGAGTGCCTTCAACAAAGCTAATATCTACTCCAGAATTCCCGCCTTTAAATGGACCTTCTGTTTTGTCAGTAGCTTGTTTGCAACCAGAAATAAATATAACTAAAATTAAAAATAAAATTATGTAATTTTTATTCAACTTTAGGCCTCCTTTTTATCATTAAATTCTACAATTTTTGAAATTAATGGCAATTCACATCCGTATCTAAACTTTGTAATTAATTGTTCGTTTTCATAAAAATCTTGATTAATATCTAAATTTACTTCACATATAATAACTTTTCGATTTTTAGTAGATTCCTTTCCAATCGAGCATTCCTCTGAATCGCTATTTAAAGTTATTCCAGACTGCTCGAGTTCTATTTCAAAATATATCTCTTTTTCTTTATATTCTTCAGCATCTGCATTTAAATTAAAATCATTGACTAAATCAGGATGTATTATAGTGCAGTCTTTATCCTCCTCAAAAACAATTTCTAATACAGCTAAATCAATAATATTATCATCACCTTTAAGGTCGTATAAATATTTATCAAGAGACTTTACAACAGAGTATTTTTGAAAGTATACTTTTTGTAAAAGATTACATTTATTAGCTGGATCATCTTTATATCTACGAATACAGAATGGATTAGACCTCGCTGTTTCTTCTTTCTTATACTTAATCAATGCTGTAAAAGAAGTAGATTTAAGATTAGATCCTTTTTTATATATTATGTCTGTTGCTTCAACTGGTTTAACGTCTATTGTTTTAGCATCGCCTTTTTCAGTAACAGCTGGTATTTTAAAATCTTCACAAGCTGATCCTTCAATACCGCCGAACTGAGCGTCATCGGGACTGTCATAAATACATATCCTTCCATCAATATCATGAATTTCTTTACTTTCTAGATTTACCCAGACATCTATTGTAGAATCTGATTTTATTATTTCAGAAGTTGGATAAAATTCTAATTTTGCAGTCAAGCCTCCAACTTTGATCTCTTTTTGTTTACAACCAACGGTTAAAATTATTAAAAATGTTATTAAGATGATTAAAATTATTTTTTTCATTTTTATGCTATAGCCTCTTCTTTACAGATGCTTGTTTCCCATTTACATTCTCCTAAACTACAATAATCATTAGTGCAATCATTTTCATTAGGATAATCAGAACATTTTAATAAATCTAATGGACATTCCTCACAATAACTAAAATCATTTGTCTGTTCTTTAAAGACAGGTCTGCAACCTTTTAACTCTATACATTTATCTTTATCAATTATAGGTTTACATGCATCTGTACTAGTTGTAGTTTTTGTTGGAATTAAACCTACAAAGAAAGGTTTTTCTATAATAAATTTATATTCTGCATATGCTTTAAATTCTACAAAAGTTGGAACTTTTTGTTCTGAAGAAAGGTCTGTAAATTTAAATTTACAAACTGCGTGATTCTCTTCTTTATATATTGATTCACATTCTTTTTTATTTACACCACGAGCATCACAATCTTTACTTACAAAATTTAAAAATGAAGCTGTAGCTTTATACAATTTAATATCTCCTGTTTCTGTATCTGTTTTCTCGAAATTACAAAATCTTGTGTCAGGATCTAATTCTATATTTGGAGGAACGTATAATAAAAGTTTATTAAGTTCTTTTATATTACCTTCACTTAATACATCTTTTCTTAAGTCTACCATAAAAAAATAAAATGTATCTTCTTCAAAAGGTTGTATCTGGTCTACTGTAAAAGTAATTTTAATAGGGCTATCATAAGCTAATGCTGATTTACCTATACCATTAGATGTTATTAAAGGATCGTTAAGTTGTTTAAGAAGTTTAAAACGTTCGTCTCCTGTTATACTAGAATGAAGTTGATATGCTTTCCAACTTGATTTAGATGTAGCTTCGTAAGTAAGCATAACTTTACCACTAGCTCCTTCTATAGATTGTGTTGTTTTAATACCATCTGGAAATAAAATAGTTGCTGTAAAAGGATATTCTTGTTCTTTTGGTATAATAATTATATTTTTTTCAGCACCTTCTTTTATTGGAAGCTCAATTATAGGGGGTTGTATGTCAGATTGGCTTTCATATTCAGGAAGTTTAGCAGAAACACCAGCTTTAGAATCTTTTTCTAAATTATGGGCCATAAAATTAGCAGCTACTATAATAAGTTCTCCTGATTGAAATTTTCTTATAGCAGTTACTTTTGTTATCTCTACAAATTTTTTAGTATTAGATTGTTCTATATCAAAAGAACCTTCTGTAATTGGTTTATAAGGATTCCAAATTAAGTCTATTACTTTTGCAAAACCTGTTCTAGCAGCTATTGGTGTTCCTGTATCTGTTAATACGACTCCTGATTTTGTTAGAGCATAATCAGTTGTTCCTGTGACATAAAGTCTAACTGGAATTACTATTACTAAAAAAACTATTAAAAGTGTAGCAATAATTTTAGCTAAACCAAAAAACCATGTAAATATTTTATCAAAAACTTCTAGAATTGGGTTTCTCCCTCCCTTTCCAACTTTATAAGGAACCTCAGCAACAGTTTCTGTAGTAGCTTTA
>CAYHUI010000001.1:0-16754 GCA_964360175.1 Candidatus Woesearchaeota archaeon | reverse complement strand
TTTAATAGCTCTATATTTTTCTGCACCAGGACTTTTTCCTTTACTCCATTCTAACCATGCTCTCCAACGATCTATTGTATTTTGTTTTAAGAATTTTCCTAATCCCATCTAATTAACCTCTTTTTAAAAATTAATAAAAGTATTTATTCTACCAAAGTAACTTTAAGTAAAATTATTTCAAATTCGTTTAATGGTGATATTCTTAATAAATTTTGGCCTTTTTCCACTAGATCAGAAATATCTCTTTCAAATTTATCTTTATTAGTATCAAATCTTATCCTTTCTTCATTGATGAATATATCTCCTTTTTTATTTTCTTCATCGTCAATAAAATTTAATTCTAGTATAACATCCTTCTCATTAGATTTTATTTTGTCAAAATCATCGCTTTCAATATCAAATTCGAACAATGGACCTATATCTTTTTCTAATTTATTTATAATTTTAATTTCATTAAGCAAAAAGTCTCCAGATTCTATTAAGAATAATAAGGTATTTGTACCATCATTTAAATCTTCTATTTCTAAATCTATTGTCCTTTCCCCTGAAGTACATGCAATTACATTACTGGTTAAAATATTATTATTCAAATAAATTTTAAGCAAAGTAGTTCCGGTCAAAGCATGGCAAAAATATTGGTATTCTAATGTTGATTCTTGTAGGTTTTCTTTTTCAGTATCGGAAAGTACGAAAGTTCTTTCTTCCCTTGAATTTATTCTTTCAAATTCCTCTTTTAATTTAACATCTTCCAAAGCAAATTGATTTTTAGTAAAGATATTTAAACTAGCCTCAAATTTTAATCTATTATTTGTTTTTAATGCGTTAACAGGTAAAGTTATAGTTTTTACTGTAGTTTCTTTAATTTCTTGGTTGAATAATGGATTGTTGTTTAAGCTAATTAATAATCTCCCTTTAGGTTCTTTTACAGTAAATGTTAAAATTGCATTTTCAAGGTTTGTTAAATCTTCTATATTAAATGTTAATTCCTGGAACTGATTGCTGAACAAAGTTCTACTTACAAATAATGAGTTAGCTAAAGTTGTAATTTTAGGTTCTATTTTAATAAATAAATTTATTGAACCTAAATCATGGATTTTAGTATTTCCTCTAATTGGTTCTATTATTCCTGGACTTTCTAAAAGTAAAACTTCTCCTCCAATTCCATTATCTCCATTAAGATCGGTGTTATTAGTTGTTGTTTGATTTAGAAGTTTTTCTCTTTCAGTTGGAGGTAGTAAAAGTATAAATAATACTATAAATAATGCAAGTAGAATAATAAAAATAGCAACTGCGCCTGCTTCTTGAGCTTTTTTAAAAGTTAACATGTAACATCTGTATAATGAATAAATTCAGTTGTATATAAAGTTTACTGTATATAAATTTTCTAAATTTAGACTAAAAAATTTTTAATTAAATAATATTTTTGTACTAAATTTTAAAAATCTTGGTTCTGCTAAAATTAATTTAGCTACAAACTTAGAAGGAAAATCCCGGTCATAAGTTTCTAAAATTTCTTTAACTTTTTTCTTATCACAAAGTCCAACTAATTTATTAAAATCATTTTCATTAAACTTATCTAATATTTTCCTCATTTTTAGTGCAATAGCTAAATCTTTTCCAATCCTTTTTCTCCATAATTCATCATAACTATGTCCATTATTTAAAGAATTTTTAAATTCTTGAGCTGCTATCATTCCTGGTATTAAACCACCATGGGTATTTGCTTTGGTTTGACAAGCAGCATCTCCCATTAAATAAATATTATCCTTTTGGGTTTTAATTTTAGGATTATGTATTGGAATTAAACCACTTTGGTAACATAAAACTTCTCTGTATCTTTTTAAGAGATTTTTAAAAACAATACTAGCTTCATATTTATCCTTAGTAACTAAACCAATTCTAGCAACCTCTTCATTTTCTGGAACGACCCACGCAAAATCTCCTGTACCCAAATAAACTTCAAATATATCTTTATCAAAATTACCTTTAACTACAGCCTGTGGTGCAATAAAAAATTTTCTATTTCCATATAGATTAGCTGATTTAGCAACTTTAGAAAAAGGGCCGTCTGCCCCTACTAAAATATCTGTTTTAAATTTATTTTGATTTTCAAACGTTATTTCGTTATTAGAAAAATCTTTAAATTTATGATCAAAAAATAATTTTATCCCCTTATCAACTGCTTGATTTACTAGATAAGAATCAAATTTTTGTCTATCTAATACTATATTTTCATTCTTTAAATTTAATTCTATTGATTTTTTATTCGGTGCAATAACCCTAATCCTTTTAATTTTATTTATAATAAATTGGTTTTTTAATTCAACAATTTCATTCATAGAATCTGTAACTAAACCTGTACATTGAACAGGATTTCCTATCTCTTTATGATCTTCAAATAATAAAACTTCGTGATCTTTAGCTAATAAACTTGCTAAATATCCCCCTACAGGACCAGCTCCAATTATTGAAATTTTCATTTTTAATATAAATAGAAAAAAATTTATAAAACTAACTAATTAAGATTAATTATGATTATAGATTATATTTTGATTATAGTAGCTTTTATTTGGATGATTTTTGCAACTATATCTGATATTAAAACAAAAGAAGTACCAAATTGGTTGAATTTTAGTTTGATTATAATAGCTTTTTCCTTAAGAGCATTTCAATCTTTGATTTTTAAAAATTTATTTTATTTTTTATTTGGAGTAATCGGTTTTATTGTATTTTTTATAATAGCTAATTTGATGTACTATACAAAACAATGGGGTGGGGGGGATGCAAAACTTTTAATGGGTTTAGGTATTATTTTCGCTACATATCCAGAATCATTATTGAATTATTTTAATCCTAAATTCGGAGTACCTTTTCTTTTAATCCTGTTTATTAATATATTATTTGTAGGAGCAATTTATGGGTTGATTTGGAGTATCATTTTAGCTATAAAAAATAGAAAGAATTTTATTGGATATTCTAAAGAAGTATTGTATAAAAAAGAGAATATTATTTTAAAAAGAATCGCTTGGATTTTTTTTATTTTAATAATATTAATAAGTTTTTTATTTAGAGAAAATTTAATTAGGCTATTTTTAATTTTATTTGGTTTAATGATTTTATTTTTATATTATTTATATGTGTTTGTTAAAGTTACAGAAAAAACGAGTATGTTTAAATTAATAGATGTAAATAAACTTACAGAAGGGGATTGGATTATTAAGGATATTTTTGTAAAAGGTAGAAAAATTTATAGTGCTAGAAAAGTTGGTGTTGATAAAAGAGATATAGCTGTTCTGAAAAAATATAAAGTTAGAAAAGTTTTGATTAAAGAAGGAATTCCATTCGTCCCATCTTTTTTAATAGGGATAATAGTAAGTTTAATTTGGGGTAATATCCTATTATTTGTATTAATCTAATTATTTAAATAATTAGTAGAAAATTGGTAGAAAATAAAAAAGAAATTAAAAAATTAAAAGACTTTATTTTCGTTTCTTGGATTTTCTTTTTCCACCACGAGCCATTTTAGCTTCGCAAACATTACCCTTACCGTCAACATAGTATAAAAATCCTGGTTTTCTCTTAACAATATTTTTTGCAATTATTGCTCCCATAATATAACCCCTCCTTTCATTTTTATTGACTTTATCGTCGAAAAATAATAAGTATAACTAGTATATAAACTTATTGGAAGTTTAAAATATATTTATTATCGAATAACTTCAAGGTAATCTTGGCTCTTCTTTATATTTTACTTTAAATTTCTTAGCAGGTGCTTGAGTTGAAAAAACTGTTATTTTCTCTTTTATTTTTTTTACTATTTTATCCATTTCTTCTTCGGAAATTTTCTTAGGTTGCCATGTAAAATTTATTTTATCTTCATTAAACCTAGGGATTATATGTATCATAAGATGAGATACTTTTTGTCCTGCTGCTTCTCCATTAGAGAAATATAAATTAAAACCTTGAGCATTTATCGCTTTTACAATAGAATTAGCTAAATCATTTGCAACTTTAAAGATATAATTTAAATCTTCACTCGATAAATCTTTATTGGTAGGAAAATGAAATTTTGGAAATAAAATAGTATGACCTGGATTAGCTGGATTTATATCTAAAACTGCAATAACTTTATCATCTTCATAAACTACTTTAGATTCTATTTTCCCTTCAACAATTAAACAAAAAGGGCATTGTGATCCTTGCTGTTTCTTTAATTCTTCTAACTCTTCTGGGTCCATAGATTCTAATTTTTCTTTTAATACTTTTATTTGATCTTCAGTTAATTTCATCTTTCAAAATGTGATATGAATAAACAAATAATCCGCTACTCCAAGCAAAAGGAGCTTCACTTTTATAAAATATTCGATTTACTGGATTTCCATTAATTTCATAAACTTCATATACCTTTCCATACTCTAAAATCTTTTTCGAAATTTTGTTTAATAAATTGATAGCTTCTTTTTTCATACCTAATTTAAATTTAGCAATAACATCAATACAACCCAACCACGACCAATTTAATCCATTATGATAATCCTTCATTCCAAACAATTTTACAATATTAGAAATATTATTAGAATGATAATTTGGATGATTTGTTTTAGAGGGAGGATCATTAATTTTAAATTTCTTGATATAATCTTGAATTGATTTAGATTGATTTTTATTAGCAACATTCCATATTATAGCTAATACATTTCCATCGGTAGAAAAATATTTGTGTTGCTTATTATTAATCCAATCTATATAATAATTTTTATCCCAGAATAATTTATTAATTTTATTTTTAACTTTATTAGCTGTTGTAAAATATTTTTTCTCTTTTTCTTTTTTATTTAGTAATTTACAAATTTCAGCCAAGCTAATTAATGCTTTATAAAAACAAATATTTGTGTAAAGAACTTTTCCAGATTTTTTAACAGTATCAGCCCAATTGCAATAATAATTTTCTTCTATTAAGATATCATCATCTTTATCATTAGAAAAACTCCATTGCATAATTTTCTCGAAATCTTTAAAATATTTTTCAGCAAAATTTTTATCTTTACTTTCTTTTATATAGTCTAAAGCTGTAATTAAAAATAGAAGATTTGGGTCTTGTGGAAAATTAAAACTTTTATCTTCTTTATAAACTGGTCTAATTTTTCCTTTTATTTTTATTTTAATAAATTTTAAATATTCTAAAATTGGGATATAATTAGTGATCCTTAAAGGTATTTGACCATTATCTTTTGTATATCTCAAAAACAAAATTAAATTTTTCTTTATAATTTGAAATTTTTTTAACTTGATCAAACCAGAATTAGCAAAGAAACTATCTCTACTCCAATATTCCTCAAAATGTTGTCTACCAGCATAAATTCCATATTTACCGTAACATTCTTTTAGATCATTACAAGCTATTTTATAAGCTTCTTCTATTTCACTAGAAAACTTCATCTTAAAATTAACCAATAGCCCTTCTCACATCTACAACATCAACACTATTAACGCCATCTACAGACATTATTTCTTTTTCTAGAGGTTCTGTATCCCCTTTATTTTCATCATAAGCAAAAACTATTCTTATAGATTTTAAACCGAAAGCAACTGGTTCTATCTTAACTTCTCCCTCATTGCCTGAAAAAATCTTAACCTTTTTTTGTACTTTAATTGCAAGTTTATCTACATCGACTGATGTAGTTATAGGCATTACCTTTAAAGTTATAATTACACTTCCCATTTTAATTTGGTCCTGAAAAATTACATGAGCTGCAAATATATTTAGCAGTAATTTTTCTACAATGATTGCATCTAATTATTTCTTCTTTATCGCAATTCGGGCACATAAATCTAACTGAACCTATTAAATTAGTTATTCTTGTTTTGCATGATGAGCAATTTGAACCTATTTCTTTTTTGACCATCTTGATATTTTTTAATAAGCAATAAATATTTATAAACCTTTTTAATATACTGTTTATATAGATAAAGGTTGAAAAAAAGAAACAGCAAGGGATTAATCAATTTAAATTAATGGGCGTGTAGTATAATGGATCAGAATATGACCTTGCGGAGGTCAAGATCAGGGTTCGAATCCCTGCTCGCCCATCCGAAATTTTTATTCCATTATTAGGAGCATTTATTCTTTTTCAGGTCCAATAAAAACAGAATCATCTTCTAATTTAACTTGAAAAACTTTAGCTTTATACACTTTATCAGTAGAAATTCCTGTATCTAAATCAAAACTCCATTGATGCCAAGGACATGTAACTATTTTTTCATTTAACCATCCATCTCCTAAAGGACCCCTTTTATGAGGACATAAATGATCAATAGCATAAAATTTATTGTTTATGTTAAATATAGCTATCTCTTTATTATCTATAGTAACCACTTTACTAGATCCTAAGGGAATTTCATTTACATTAGCTACTTTTACAAATTCTTGCATTTTATTATATTAATATAAGAAAAGTTATTATATTTTTCGTTTTTCTTCTGCTTTTTTAATCGAGAGTTTTATAAATATAGATAATTATTGATTATACATGATACAGCTAAAAACCAAAGTAAAATCTCGGGGCAATTCACTTAGAATAGTTTTACATAAAGAAGTAACTGTTAGAGATGATATTAGTCCAAAAGATGAGATCACAATAACTATCACAAAAAAAGATAATTTAGAGGATTTTTTGGTAAGTTAAAGTAAGGATTTTAAATTTATTTGATATATTATAATTATGATAAGTACAGGAAGTAAAGATTTGGATGAATTTTTAGAAGGTTATAATAAAGTAAGTGTTATATATGGACCAGCTGCTAGTGGAAAAACAACTTTATGTTTATTAGCTACATTGCAACAAGTAAAAAATAATAAAAAAGTTTTATTTTTAGATACAGAAAATGGATTTTCTATTGATAGATTTAAACAATTAGCTAAAGATAATTATGAAAAATATTTAGATAATGTTTTTTTATTTAAAATAAAAAATTTTAAAGAGCAACAACAAAAAATTAAAGATATAAAAGATTTAACAGAAAAAAGCAATATTAGTTTGGTTGTTATAGATAATATTGTAATTTTTTATAGGATGTTATTAAAAAGAAAAAAAGATTTAGCAAATAATATGTTGATCAGTCAATTAAGAATTTTAAATGAGATATCAAATAAAATTCCTGTGATAATAACAAGTCAAGTTTATAGTGATATTGAAGATAATAAAATAAAGATAGTTGGAGGTAAAATCCTAGAAAATAACTGTAATATTTTAATAGAATTACAAAATAATCCTAGAAAATTAATTTTGAAAAATGAGAAAAATGAATTTTTATTTAAAGTTGTTAACGAAGGTATTTATAAAGTTTAAATATTATTTTTATTTATCCATTCCTGTTTTTTAGGACAATCTCTATTTATACAAAAATTATATGGGCGCTTGCCTTTTCTAATCATCTTTACAGTAGGATAACCACATTCGCATAATTCTCCGGTAGGTTTTGGTAAGCCTCGAGTTAAACTAAATGTTGTATTACAAACTTTCCAGTTCTCACAACTAATAAAATAAGATTGATTTTTTCTTGAATAAACTATTTTTAAATTTTTACCACAATTTTTACATTTTCCAACAACACTAGCTTGTTCTTGAGTTTCTCTTACAGCTTTTAACAAATCTTTACCTATATCTTTCTCTTTATCTTTAAATTTCTTAAGAATTTTTATAAGAACTTCTTTTGCTTTTTCTATAATCTCTTCTTTTTTCTTCTTTTTCTCTCTTATTAATTCTAATTCTTCTTCAAAATCTCTTGTTAAATCTTCAGAAACTAAATCAGGAACATATTTTTCTAAAGTTTTTGCAACTACTTTTCCAAGCTCTGTAACTTTTATAGAACTTTCTTCAATATAATTTCTATCATATAAAATTTGTAAAATATTAGACCTGGTTGCTCTTGTTCCTAAACCTCTTTTATCCATTTCTGCAATTATTGAACCTTGTGTATATCTTTTAGGTGGTTTAGTTTGATCTTCTTTTAAATTTAAGCTATCAACTTTATAAATTTCATTCTCTTTAAAATCAGGTAAAGTTACTTCTTTAAATTTAGCGTAAGGTTCATAAAAAGAGATCCAACCTGTTTTTATAGTTCTAGCACCTTTAGCTAAAAATATTTCTTTATTTATATTAAAATTAACTTCTAAAGATTCCCTTAATGCATTATCTGCAAATACACTTATAAATCTTTTAGCAATCAAACTATAAATCTTTTTTTCATCATCACTTAATTCATTTAAATCAGGTATAGAAGAGGTTGGTCTTATTGCATCGTGAGCCGGATCTATTTTTTTACCTTCATGGGGTGTTAAAGTTTTTTTAGATAAAATTGATTCAGCATATTTTTTAAATTCTTTAATTTTAGCTAATGCTTCTAATATTTCTTTATAGTTAATTTGTACAGGTAATTTTTCTGAAGAAGTTCTTGGATAACTTATATAAGCATTGATATATAAAGATTGGGCTATATCTAATGTTTTTTTAGGAGAAAAATTAAACAATTTATAAGATTCTGTTTGTAGTGTTGTGATGTTAAATGGTGTTACAGGTAAAACTTCATATTCTTTTCTAATAATTTTTTTTACAAGAGCATCTTTATTATTACATTTATTAAATCTATTTTCAGCTTCATTTTTTTTCCAAAATTTGTCTTCTTTATGTATTAATCCTAATAAATTATTATTTACTTTTATAAATGCAAAAATTTGCCAATATGGTTCTGGTTTAAATTCTTCTATTTCTAATTCTCTTTTTGCTAGTAAAGTTAATGTAGGTGATTGTACTCTACCAGAACTTAAAATTTTAAATTGTCCTGCTGATTTTACAGCTGATGTTAATGCTCTGCTGCTATTAATACCATAAAAAAAATCTAATATGTGTCTTGTTTCTCCTGATTCAACTAATGAAAAATCTATATGTGATTTTGGATTTTCAAAAGCTTTTATTAAATCTGTTTTTGTTAATGTAGAAAACTCCATACGTTTTGCATCATTAATTTTACAAGCGAATTTAAAAATATTGTAACCTATTAACTCTCCTTCAGTATCTTTATCTGTTGCTAAATAATATTCATCAACATTCTTAGATAATATTTTAATTGTATCTAAATATTTTTTTGTAAAAGCTGCTGATTTATTTATAAGATAAGATTCTTTCCATACTACATCAAAATTAGGATAATCCTGTGTTTTAGTTTTTTCTGTTAAATTATAAAGATGGCCTACTGCGCAAACTACAATTACTTTTTTATTTTTATATTTTAATTCATAATAAGGAACTGTTTTATTTAATTTTTTTACTGATTTATCTCCACTTAGAGCATCTGCTATCCTTTTTGATGCATCTGGTTTTTCTGTTAATAAAAATATGGTCATTTTATTTTAGAAGATAAGAAAGAATTTTAAAGTTATTTAAAACTTTTTATTTTAAATTTCAATAATTTTCCCAGATCTTCCGACGTTAATAACTTTAGTTTTACCTATTTTCTCTTCTATACCTTCTGCCTCATGTACATGACTACAAATTAAAAGATCTGGTTTAAACTTTTTAATAGCTTTCTCTACTCCAGTACTTCCTGGAAATATTGTTGTGAATTTTTCCATTAAACTTCCAGAAGGATGTACATGTGTTATCATTATTTTTTTCTTTATATCTCTAATTTTATCATAACCTTTTTTAAGCAAATCATAAATTTCTTTTTCACTTAACTGAAATAATCCTATATTAGCTGAACCACATCCAAACAAACCAACATCTCCAATTTTAATAGAATAACCATGCAAATTAGTTACATCATATAAATCTGCTAAAAAATCTGCAGTTGCAACAGTCTCATGATTTCCTGGGATTAGAATAACTTTATTTTTATTTTTTACAAAAGGTCCAATTATTCCAGAAGTCGAAGTTTCTGCATAAGTTAAATCTCCGCATAGTACAACTAAATCGACTTTTTCTTTTTTTGCTCTATCAGCTAGTTTTTTTGCTAACCTCGAATCTCCATGAATATCTCCTGCTGCAAGTATTTTCATTTTAAGTTTTATTAGTAAATCATATTTATAAGGATTTTGAATTTAGAAAATAGTTAAAACAATAAATTTAAATATTTAGTAAAATTATAATTTTATATAAGTTTTAATCAAGGAGGATGATAAATTTGGCAAGAAGAAAAAAAACAGGATCAAGGTAAAACAATTAAATTTTTATTTTTTTATTCTTTTTCAATCTTTTTAAAACCTGTATATTTTTGTAATGCTGTTGGAATTTTGATTGAACCATCTTTTTGTTGGTAATTTTCTAGAATTACTCTCATAGCTCTTGAAGTTGCAATAGCAGTATTATTTAATGTATGCGCATATTCTTTTCTTTCTTTATCTTTATATTTTATATTTAAACTAACTGATTGATAACTTAAACAATTAGAAGCTGATGTAACTTCTTTATACTCATTCTCTCTAGGGAACCAAGCTTCAATATCGTATCTCTTTGCTGCTATTTGACCAAGTTCACCGCTACAAATATTAACAACCCTAAATGGAATTCCAAGTTTTTTAAATAAAATTTCTGTATTGTTTTGTATTTCTTCTAAAAATTTCCACGAATCTTCTTTTTTGCAAAATACAACTTGCTCTACTTTATTAAATTGATGCATTCTAAATAAACCTCTGCTATCTACCCCATGACTTCCTATCTCTTTTCTAAAATTAGGACTTATTCCTATGTATTTTAATGGTAAATCTTTTTCATTAAAAATTTTATTCATATGCATCGCAACTAAAGGATGTTCTGATGTAGCAATTAAAAATAAATCTTCATTTTCTATTTTATATAATTGATCTCTAAAAAAATCTAAATCGGTAACTCCTTTATAAGGTGCACTTCTTAACATTAAAGGGGGTTCTACTAAAGTGAAACCCTTTTTAATTAAATAATCTAAAGCAAATCTCATTAAAGCTAAATCAAGTAATGCTAATTTTCCTTTTAAATAAACAAAACCAGAACCTGAAACTTCGGCTGCATTTTTAAAATCAGCAACATTTAAAGTTTCGATTAAATCTCCATGTGATTTTAATTCGAATTTAAATTTAGGTTTTTTTCCAAACATCCTTATTACCTTATTTTTAGATGCATTTTTTCCTTTAGGGACTGATTTATGGATTATATTCGGTAGTCTTGTTAAGATAGAAATAATTTTTTCTCTTAAAATTCTCTGATTATCTTCTAATAATTTTATTTTTTTAGGAATATCTTTTACTTGGAAAATTTTATGTTCAGCTAAATTTTTTCTATCTTCTTTTATTAGTTTATTTATCTCTTCAGAAAGTTCATTTCTTTGATGTTTAAGTTGATCAACTTCTTGTTTTAATTTTCTCCATTCTTGATCATAATGAATTAAATTATCGACTAGATGAATTTGATTTTCTAAAAATCTTTTCTCTAGATTATCTTTTACAATTTTAGGATTTTCTCTTATTAGTTTTATATCCAGCATTTTACTAAAATTAAAGCAAAGTTATTTAAATATTTTTGTTTTTACCGAAGTGATCAAGATTTGATGTAATTGGAATGTAACTACTGTAAAATATATTTAGAAATGAAAAGGTTTAAATATAAGAACCATAATATTATTTTATTTTTGATAAAGATTATAGACGAATTCGGGGGTTAGCTAATGATTAAGAAAAAAGATATATTTGAAGTTTTTTTCAGAAGAAAACCTGCAATGATTCTAGTCGCTTTAAGATCAAGCAATAAAAATAGATATGGAAGTGTATTAGCAAAGGAAGTTGACTGCACTTATTCTCATGCTGTTAAAATCTTGCAAGAAATGGAAAAAGCTAAGTTAGTTAATTTTGAAAAACAAGGCAGAATTAAAATGATAAAGCTAACTGAAAATGGAGATAAAATAGCAGAGTCTATAGAAAGGATTAAAAATTTATTATAATCTTATTATTAAATCCTTCTTCTAACATAATTTTTTAAACCTTCTATATGTGATAATTTTGTATTCTTAAATAAAAATTCTCTAAATTTTGAATCTACCTTTACACCATTTTTTTGTAATCCATTTTTAATTTCAGAATAAAGTTTTTTTCCTTCTTTATCTAAATCTAATAATAGAACGCATTCTTTTCTAATTAATGAGATTTCTTCTACTAATTGATAAATTGGTTTATTTATTGTAATTATATTGTTAATATTAAATTCTTCTAAAGCTATTTTATCTTTTTTTCCTTCTACTAAAATTAATTTATTTGAATTCTTTAATTTATCTAACCAATCTTCTAAGTCATTCATTTTAATTAAAAAGGGCCCGACGGGAATTTCTAACCAGCAAGTATTAAACTAATCTGATATTTGAACCCGCGACACCCTGGTATCTCTTAACACCATCTCCTAATAAATGTCAAAATATATCTTGTTTTTAAGAGCCAGGTGCTCTGACCGCTGAGCTACGAGCCCTAAATTCTAACATTAATAAAACTTTAAAAACCTTGTGTAAATAAAAACATATATAAATAAAAAGATTATCGAGTTTATTATGGATATGGAATTAGAACTTACAAAAAGACCAAAGAATGTTATATTGATAGAAGGATTTCCAGGATTTGGTTTAATAGGAACTATTACAACAGAATTCTTAATAGAACATTTAAAAGCAGAGCAAATTGGGAGGATAAAGAGTAATGAACTTACTCCATTGGTCGCGATACATGATTCTGAAGTTATTGAACCTCTTGGGATATTTTATTCTGAGAAATATAATATAGTAATACTACATGCACTTACTAGTTTAAGCGGATTGGAGTGGAAACTTGGAGATGTGATTAATGAATTATGTAAACAACTACAAGTTAAAGAGGTTGTTTCTATAGAGGGGGTAGGAACTCCTTTAATGGAAGAAGTTAAAACCATAAATCCTTATTATTATTCTAAAACTAATAGCAAAAAGTTTGAAAGTATTGGAGTAAAACCTTTGAAAGAAGGGATTGTGATAGGTGTTACTGGTGCTTTATTGTTAAATATAAAAAGTACTCCTTTATCTTGTATATTTGTTGAAACTCATTCTAAATTACCAGATAGTCGGGGTGCTGCAAAAGTTATAGAAGTTTTAGACAAATATTTAGGTTTAAAAATAGATTATAAACCTTTACTTAAAAAAGCAGAGCAATTTGAAAAAAAATTAGCTGGTTTAATAGAACAAAGTCAAACAACTTCTGTTCAACAAAAAGAAAAAGAATTAAGTTATCTTGGTTAAATTTTTTATTTTTAAAATAAAATCAATAAAAAGATTATAATATTTATTAAAGAAGTAGCTAAACAGTATTCACAAAATTTCTTAAGTATAAAATATTGAACAAAAATTAAATATACGGAAAATAAAGCAGCTATACCACCAAAAATAATTATTATATTGTTAAATAAGATTATATTTTGAATTGATGTTGTTAATAGTGAAGTAATGAATATAAAAATATAATAAAAAATTCCAGCAACTTCATTTTTTATTCCAAAATTTTTAGAGTATTTGCTTTTAACAACTTCATTGCAATATTTTCCAACAATACAAACTAATTTTTTGTTTTTGTTTTTATTACGCCATATATAAAAAGAAATAATAAAACCAATTAAAGCTAATACTAAAATTATAATTTCAGCTGTTGCCATTTTTATTTAAGGCCATCTATTTAATATAGCATCTAGTGATATATTTCCAGCTCCAATAAAAAGTAATGCTAATGCAGCTGCTAATAAAATAAAATCAAATTCCCATCCTAATTTATCATAGGCGGAGAAAGGAATTTTCCATTTAAATAATTTATAATATAAAGCACCAAACATTACAATACTTAAACCAATTGCACCTATTTCTGTTAAAAATCCTAGTATTATTACAATAGAAGATAAAATTTCTACTAAACCTAGAATAAAAACAAATGCTGTTGATTTTCCCATACTTTTAGCCATTGCTGCAGCATTCTTTAATTTTGGAAAACCATGATGAAAAAATATTATTCCTAAAATTAATCTTAATATTAATAAACCTAAATCACTTAAATTATTAAAGATAAGCATTTTATTAAATTAAATACTAATGTCTATATAAATTTATTTATTAAGAAAATTTCATTTTTTCTTTCTTTTTTAATTTTTCTAATTTCTTTTAAATACTTTATTAAGATTAGTTTGAGTAATTTCAAAATATGCTCTTCTAAAGCCATTGCCATTCCCATTTATTAAATGATAATGACCCCACATTATTAATTTATATAAATCATTATGTTTTACAAAAGTACCTCTTATTTCCCGTCCATGATCAGATAAGGTTGGTTTTTTATATTTAGTTGTTTGATAGATGGCTGTTATTAATTGAAAAACTCCTAGTTCGTCTATTAATACATCTTGATCAACTCCACTCAAAGCTGGTGTTGGAATTTCATATTTATCACTTGGTGTATGAGAATGACCATAACCAATTATATTACTACCTAATATTTTCTCTAAATCATCTGTAGGTTTTACTGATGTATATCCTCTTTTAGCATTTTGATCAGGAAATACTCCTTCTACTATATATGAACCATTTTCTTTGGTTCCTGAAAAAACAAGCCATGGTTCTGTTCTATAAACTTCAATTACTGGAACTATTATTTGTAAAAGTGATCTTTCATCAAGTTTAATTATTCTTTTTTCGAGACCCATTTTAAGAATATTAAATTAAATAAAATTTATCCCCCTTAAAATTTATTTTAAATACAATTAATATTTAAATATTCCTATTAAAATTAAAAATATTTATAAACTATAAATTTTTATAATTATATAATGAAACCTACGTTTATGTTAATAGTTTTTGGTATTATTATAGCTTTATTTAGTATAGCTGCTTTAATGAATCAAGGTGAACTAAACTCAGTTAATAAAGTAACAGGATCAGCTGTATCTGAAACAATACAAAGTTTTCCAAATTCTCCAAATTTCTATTTCACTATTTTTCTTATTTTAGGGGTGGTTGCTATGTATATGGGAATACATTCTAGAAAAGTAGTTTATTAAAATCGAAAGCTATATATATTTTTTTGTCCTAATAATTTAATATACTATAAGGGGGTTTATTAATGAAAATAATATTATTTTTAAGTCTAATAATTCTAGTTTTAATTGCTGGTTGTACAACACAACAAAAAGAAATTATAAAAGTGGGAGTTTTACTACCTTTAACAGGAGATGCAGCTTCTTATGGAACTAATTCTAAAAATGGTATTGAAATAGCTCTACAAGAAATAAATCAAGAAGGTAATAAGATTGAATTAATTTATGAAGATGGTAAATGTGTAGGTAAAGATAGTGTAAATGCAATACAAAAATTAATTAGTGTTGATCAAGTTCAAATGGTATAGGAGAAATGTGCAGTTCAGCAACATTAGCTGCTTTGCCTGTAGCTACTACTAATAAAGCAGTTTTAATTTCACCGGCATCAACAAGCCCTGATTTAAGTGGTTCAAGTAAATATTTCTTTAGAACAGTTCCAAGTGATGTACTACAAGGTAAAGAAGGTGCTAACTTAGTAGATAATTTAGGTTATAAAAAATTAGCTGTTTTGTATGTTAATGATGATTATGGAATTGGATTTAAAAATGTTTTAAGCAAAGAATTTAAAGGTGAGTTCGTAGGAAGTGAAACTTTTGAAAAGGGGGTTGGTATTCAAAAACACAGTTAACTAAATTAAATGAAGATAATCCTGATGCAATTTATATAATTAGTAATTCTCCTAGTGCTGCAGCAGTTGCTTTAAAACAAATTAAAGAACTTGATATTAATGTTCAAGTATTTGGTAGTGAAGGTTTAAAAGATAAAAGTGTAATAGAGCCAGCAGGAGATGCAGCAGAAGGATTAATTTTAACTTTCTTAGTTCAAAATAATGATGAGAATTGGAAAAGTTTTAGGGATAGTTATTTTACAAATTATAATGAAGAACCAGGGATATTTGCAGCTGAAAGTTATGATGCATTAAATGTTTTGTATTTAGCTAGTAAAAATTGTAGTGAAATTACAGGAGATTGTATAGCAAATAATTTATTAACTTTAGAATTTAATGGGGCTTCTGGCTTGATTAACTTTAATGAACAAGGAGATGTAGTTAAAGGTTATAATATTTTAACTGTTAAGAATGGTGAATTTATAGATTTTGAACAATAGTTTTTTATACTTCTTTTAATTTTTATAAATCTTATAAAGATAGTAATATTTATATAGTCATTTATACTATATTAATATTAAGGTAATAATATGGTTTATTTTAAATATATACAACCTACAGATCATTACCTTAAAAAACATCAAAAAGATGTGCCTTGGGATATAGTTTTAGAGATTATATTTACCACAAAAAATCCGAGAAAGAAAAAAGATAAGTTTGAAATAAAAAAAGGAGGTTATTATATTTTATTTAAAATTAAAAATAATGTTTTATATGTTATAAATGCTAAAAAATCGTAAAGAGGTAATCTAAATGAGATGTCCAGAATGTAATTCAAATTTAAGAAAGGTAATGGTTGGTGTATATGGAGCTGAAAATAAGGTTATTAGTTATCAGTGCTCTAAATGTGATTATTTTGCATTCGAACCAAAATCTTCTAAGAAAATAATTCAAGAACTAAGAGAAACACCTTTAAAAATAAAACAAAAAATAGTAAAAATATCACAAGATAGATTAGGTATTTATTT